>JBHAMS010000023.1:0-6094 GCA_041828405.1 Candidatus Dojkabacteria bacterium | reverse complement strand
TCCCCAAAGTTTATTTACTATGTCTGATTCTTGTTGTGTCATATTTGTTTGTATTTATAATTTACTTGCACTCTTTTTGGGTAAGCCGACGAAAGAGGAGCATTTGTTCCAGAAAAATATAAATGGAATACACTACTAGAGCATAGTGGAACAGATCTCCTAGAGCACTATTCTGAAATGCTCAGAGAGCTAGGAAAACAAGAAGATGTATTAGGAGATATATTCTCACAATCTAACAACAAATTCAGAAATCCAGTAAACCTTTCAAAGCTGATACTTCTCATAAACGAGAACGACTGGGGAACCCTTGATATAGACGTAAAAGGAACAGCCTATGAAGGTCTTCTCGCTAAATTTGCAGCAGATCAAAAAGGAGCAGGACAATACTTCACACCAAGAGAATTAATAAAAATTATTGTTAAATGTGTAGATCCAAAACATAACGAGACCATACACGATCCTGCTTGTGGTACAGGAGGATTTTTAATTGGAGCATTTGAACATATCTTCAGTAAATTAGAAAAGGAAAACAAAGCATTAAGTATAGAAGAGCAAGAATTCCTACAAAAGAAAGCAATCTCAGGAGGAGAGATTGTCTGGGATACAAGGAGACTATGTATTATGAACCTCTACCTACACGATATAGAGGCTAATATACGCTTTGGAGATGCCCTAGAAGAACGATATGGATCATATGACGTAATAGTAACCAATCCTCCATTTGGAACAAAATCTGGAGGCTCTAAATACACCAGAGACGACTTTACAGTACAGACAAGTAACAAACAGTTGAACTTCCTACAACACTGTATGAGTATCTTAAAAATCGGAGGAAGATGTGCAATGGTTATGCCAGACAATGTACTTTTTGAAGATAACGATGGTCAAAAGATTAGAAAGATATTATTAGAAAATAACAATCTACACACAATTTTAAGACTTCCAGATGGAATATTTACCCCATATGCGGCAGGTGTAAAAACAAATGTACTTTTCTTTGAAAAAACAGGGAAAAGAACAGAAGAGATATGGATCTATGATATGAGAACAAATGTAGAAAAGATTACTAAAACAAAAGGATTAACAAAGAACTATTTCAAAGAATTTGAAGATGCATACAAGAATAGGACTGAAGAGACAGAAAGGTGGAAGAAATTTACATATAAGGAAATACAAAAAAGAAACTTTAACTTAGATATTACTTGGATAAAGGATAAAAGTTTAGGTAACTTAGACGATCTTCCAGAGCCAGAACTACTTATTCAAGAGAGCATAAAGGATATTAAAGAGGTATTAGATAACTTAGAAAAACTGCAGAAAGAATTATGATAGATAAGATCTC
This sequence comes from Candidatus Dojkabacteria bacterium, assembly GCA_041828405.1. Lineage (GTDB taxonomy): Bacteria > Patescibacteriota > Dojkabacteria > SC72 > SC72 > UBA5232. Next base: position 4,752 of record JBHAMS010000023.1, on the reverse strand, counting down.
CCCAAAATTCAAAATGCAGGTATTACTCGAGATTGAAAATGCTATATGGAATGAATACAAAACGTATAAGCGTGTACGACAATACATGGAGCAATGGATAGAAGAGGACGATTGGAATAATCAGAATTTTGTAATAATTACCAAAGGAGATACAAACGATATAGATTTGACACAGACATTAACACATATAGACGATGAGACCGTTTTACAAATCGCAGCTGACATAGGTGTTAATACACCAGACTTTATACCTGCGGTAGCTGAAATATATAATATTTTCAAAGTAAACTACCAAACAGCTGGAGAAACATTCAAACAGGCACTGAATCAATGCTATGAACATCCAGATAATGCAATTTCACTAGCTAATTCCGCACTTGAAAGCATTGTGAAGCACATATTGAAGGATAGTAAATTTGAGAACTTTGATAAAACAAAGACTTTATATGAACAAGCTATTGATATTCTAAAACAATTTCAGATATATCCAGAAAAAGAAATGCCTACTGAAGTAAAAACGATAGGCAGTAGCTTATTAGCTGTTTCAAGGGCAATCGAGCAACTCCGGAGTGAAAAGACTACCTCACATGGCAAATTAACTGAAGACAAAATTATTGAAGATCCCCTGTATGCTTCATTTATTATTAATTCTGTAGCAACTGTAGGATTATTCCTGATTAACTACTACAATAAGAAATTTAATATTGAAGAACAACAACCGTTGACTAGTACAGACGAATTACCTTTTTAAGAATGGGAAAATACGAAATAAAAACAATCAAAGAAATCGCAAATACCCAAAGTGGTGGAACACCAAGCAGAAAGGTAAAAGACTATTATATTGGAGACATACCTTGGGTTAAATCAGGAGAATTACAAGAAAATATAATCACAGAAACAGAGGAGAAAATAACCCAAACTGCGATAGAGAAATCGAATGCAAAACTTCTTCCTATCAATACTTTGTTAGTAGCAATGTATGGGGCGAATGTTGGACGAGTGGCAATTCTCGGCATTGAAGCGGCAACAAACCAAGCAATTTGCGCAATACAACCCAAAGACAACCGTTTATCTACTGAATATTTGTACTACTACTTCATATATTACAAAAAACAGCTTCTTGATAAAGCTTTTGGAGGAGCACAGAAAAATATTAGCCAACAAGTAATAAAAAACCTAGAAATTCCTGTTCCAGCAATTGAGGAGCAGAAACAAATAGTATCAAGGATAAAAGAATGTTTTACATTACTAGATAAATCAGAAGCAAAGCTTCGACTCGCAGAAAAGAAATTAGATAAAGTTATGGATAGTGCAATTGTAAAATATATTGAGGAGGAAGGAAAAAGCAAAGAATGGGATTTTAAATCTATCAAAGATATCTGCGAAATAAATCCTTCCAAAACTGAAATAAAGGAACTATCGCTAAATACAAAAGTCGCATTTGTTCAGATGTCGTCTGTATCTGACAAGACAGGAACTATCGAAATACAAGAAATTAGAACGTTAGAAGAAGTAAAGAAAGGTTATACTTACTTTAAAAAGGGAGATGTTATATTTGCCAAAATTACACCTTGTATGGAAAACGGCAAAACTTCTCTCACTGATAATCTGGAGACTGAGTACGGATTTGGTAGCACAGAATTCCACGTCTTAAGAGTCAATAATCAGATAGTCATCCCTGAATATTTATACATAATCTTGAGGAGCCAGAGATTTAGAAAGCTTGCAATGACAAATATGACTGGAACAGCAGGACAAAAGAGATTGCCCAAAGATTATCTTGCAGAGTATAAGATATATGTAACAAGTATCGAAGAACAACAAGAGATTGTAACTAAGCTACACAAAATAGAAGTAGAAAGAACAAATTACAATTATTTTTATGAGAAATCACTAGGTCGACTTTCAAACCTTCGCCAATCAATTCTTAAAAAAGCCTTTGAAGGTAAGCTTATATAGAGATATAATCAAATATGGATGACGATGAAGGGTTTACAACGAAATAAAAATAAAGTTATCGAACTTCTTGAACTATATCTCAAGCTTGGACTAAGTATCAATAAAGCTTGCCAATACTGCGAAATACCCCAAACCACAATACACACTTGGATATCTAAAGACAAAGAACGAGGTATTTTCTCTAAATGGGGTGGGTAGAGGGACTTGAACCCTCAACCTTCGGTGCCACAAACCGACGCTCTAACCAATTGAGCTATACCCACCATAATCTCCAATTATACTAATTCTTCTTTACTTCGTCCATCAATAAATATTCTCAATATCCAAATGAACATGATATAATCCCAAACATGGAACACGAATCAACATATACAGAAACAACAAAGCAAGAACCAATCTCAAGATACTGTGACAAAGATGGAAAAACAATCCCTAACTCAAATGTATATTTCAGACAAGATGGTACACCATATCTCCTACTCACAGATGAAAATGATGAACCACTAATTATGACCAGAGAAAGAGTATATGAAATACCAAAATCAGACCCTAACGCTGATTTCTCTTACGAGAATTAAGTATATTCACATAATACAATAGATTCAAAATTGATGAGAACAATCCAGCAAAATATGTAAAAGCAGCAGCTCTCAACACACTCCTCGCTCCACCAATATTTCCCTTCTCAATCAAACCGTACTTCTTTATCAACTTCATACCTCTCCTACTCGCATCTATCTCAACAGGCAATGTAATTAAAGAAAAAAGAACACTAGTCGAAAAAAAAGCCAAACCTATCTCTGATAACCTTAAAAATGAAAGAGCCAAACCAACAAAGAAAAGCAAATATCCTACCTGTGTTCCCACATTTGTAATTGGAACTAGCCCCTGTCTAAATCTAAACAAAAAAGAAGAATCAAACATCTGCTCAACATGACCAAACTCATGAGCTACAACAGCAATATCAGCAACACTCCTAGAATCTGAATTCCTCTTTGACAACCTAACAACACTGTTTCTTGGATCAAAATGATCTCCCAACGGTTCTTGTGATGTCTCTATGGCAACTGCAAAATTCTCCTTATCTCTTATTAACTTTGCAACCTCCTCACCTGTCAATTCCCCACCAGAATCAACAGCAGAATACTTATTAAACATATACTTAACATACAACTGAGCAACCAAAGTAAAAAGCAAACCCGGTATTGCAAAATACCAATACATAGAATCAATATACATCACAAACACAGTCAAACTTATTGTCTTATTATATGATCTATGATGTAATATGTATACATTACTTCTAGCAGTAAAAATATGAACAAACACATGGAATTAGCCATAAATGAAGCAGAAAAAGGAATCAAGAAAAAAGAAGGAGGTCCTTTTGGAGCTGTTATTGTTAAAAATTCTAAAGTCATATCCTCAGCACACAACACCGTTATCAAAAACAACGATCCAACATGCCATGCTGAGATAAATGCAATAAGGAAGGCTTCCAAGGCACTCAAAAACTTCAATCTTTCTGGTTGCGAACTATATACAACTGGTAAACCATGTCCAATGTGTAAAAGTGCAATCAAGTGGGCAAAGATAAAAAAAGTGTACTATGGATGTGATTACAAAGATGCAAAGAGTATTGGTTTTGAAGAAAACGACGGAAATAGTTCTGAATATACAGAAAAAAGATTAGATTCAAAAGAGTGTAGGCAGCTGTATAAGAGATATAAAGAGAGTAAACCTAAAAAATATTAGCACTACTGCTTAACATAAAGCTTCATATCAACGACAACCGCCCTATCCTCTGTCATCATCACTGGATTTATATCCATAGAAACAATCTGGGGATATGTAATCAACATACTCTGTATCTTCATAATTAACTCAATCAGCTTCTCTCTAGCAAGTCTAGGTTTCCCTCTATACCCATCTATGATTCTGGAGACCTTTGTTTCAGAAAGAATACTGTCAACCATCTCAGGAGTCTCAGGAAGCAATACATGTTTGATATCCCTATATACCTCTGTAAAAATGCCTCCCTTCCCCACTGCTAAAAGATGTCCAAAACCAAGTCCATCTTTCTCGTAAATATCAGACTGTCCCTCTCTATTTGCTCCAATAAACATTTCTAATTTACCCTCAATCATCTCCTGTATCAAAATGTTAGGTGCTGTATTACCCGTTACTCTTGTTATTGTTTCTCTTAACTCCTCAAACTTCTCTTCAAATTCACCAATTGTTCTAATATCAAGAAATAGACCCTTAAAATCTGTTTTATGTGCTAAATCCTCTGCTGTAGCCTTAATAGCAACAGGAAAATTCAAAGATGCAAAATCTCTACCCTGCTCTAAGCTACTTGTAACAATCTGTTTAGGTGTATCAATCTTAAATTCCTCCATTATTGAAATTGCCAAATCATCTGGTAAGACATTCACATTCTTCTCTGTACTGTACTCTAAAACATCTTTCAAATGTTTAGGCTTTTTCTTAAATTCCTCTGCGGAAACATGTTTTCTGTTACCATTGCACTGCTCAAATGTAACCAGCTTGGAAATTAAATGCATACACTCCTGTATATCATTAAATACAGGGCATTTCGCCTGCTCCAAAATTCTAACTCCAGATTTAATACTTTTCCCTCCCAAGAAACAGCTGTATATTGGTTTCGATGTCCTTTTTGAAATATCTGTAATTATCTCTGCTGTACCCTCTATATCTGTCACCAATTGTGGAGTAAGCAGTACAACTACAATATCTGTATTCACATCATCTAAAACTGTGTTAATTGCAACT
>JBHAMS010000022.1:0-5889 GCA_041828405.1 Candidatus Dojkabacteria bacterium | reverse complement strand
GTGAATATTGGTATAGAGGAGGCGGGGGAGTTGTTTAGAAAAACCTTTATTACAACCTTAATTCCATTTATGTTGTTTAGTGGAGTATTTCTTGCTGGTAATGTTCATGAGGTAATTTCTGTTATACCTGTGGTAGGGTACTTTCTTACTGTTGGTATTGCTACTAGAGAATCTTTTGTTAAGATTGATGTTAGAAGTGTTGTTTTTCAAATTTTGATATTGGTTATTGCTTTTTTCGTTGTTCTTGTTTTGAATATTTTTGATATGTAAGGTGTAGGGGGAGTGGGGGTAGTGAAACATTTTTTATTTACAGGAGGACAAATAACCTATAGTATTTAATATCCCATAGCAAATCTGATGTGTCATTGTGGATAACCTTCTGCTAAAGGCTTTTTGAGAGGGGGCAAAATTTTTGAAAATTTGGAGGGGGAGGATTTTTATTGATTGAAAGAAAAGTAGGTATTTCTATTATATTCACTGCTTTATGAATAGAGTACTCTTCTGCTGAAATATATGTTACAATAACGAATGAAGGAACCGAGTATAATGTCCCTTATATGCGGTGGGGCTATTGTAAGACTGGTGGGGTTGCTTTTTTTTTATCTAATTTGAACTATGTTTTTATTTTGAACATTTATTTCTTTTTGTTACCATTATCTTTTTTAATATTTCTTTATATTCTATTTCATTTACTCCACTTTCTTCTTTCTCAGTATTTTAGAAAAAAGACCCCCTACTCCAGTTTTGTTAAATTTTAATTTTAGGGTAATATATATTTATGATGGATTTTCCAAAACTTAATGACCAAGATGATTTTTTGTTGTCTTTGCAGAATGATAATTATAGTCGTCAGACGATTATTCATTATGCGAGGGATTTGTGTATTTTTGCTGTTTTTTTGTATTTTAGGAATGTTAATTTTATGAATATTGGTAAGAGGGATATCAATTTGTTTAAGGGGTATTTGATTGCTGGTGAGCATTTGAAGGATTTGGATAGAATTAGGGATATGTGTAAGAAAAAGGTTGATAATACAACGGAAAACAGCAGCGAGGCTCTGAGAGGCTCTGTAAGGGGTCTGAAATATTCTGCTGGTGTAGTTAGACCTGTTAATGATGTGTTTGAGGATGGTGATGAATCTGAAAATTTTGAGGATTCTTTTTTGAGTGATGTTTACAGTAAGGTGTATGGTACTTTGGGTGTGTTTAGTCATCCTGGTAATAAGGCGGGAAGGAAGAATGAGGGTTTGGATCCGAATAGTATAAATAGGATGTTGTCAGCTATTAGATCTTTTTTGAAGTTTAGGATTTCTTGGGATTTGGAGATTCCTTTGCCTCCTGATGCTATTGGTATGGTTAAGGGTACTAAGAAGTTGAAGAAGGTTGCTGCTAAGGATGATTTGGTTAGGTTGATTGAAGCTCCTATGGAGTTTGAGCATGATGAGAAGATTGCTATTCGTAATAGGTGTATGTTGGAGATGTTGTTTGCTACTGGTATGAGGATTTCGGAGTTGATTGGTCTTGATTTGGAGCAGATAAATAGTGAGGGGAGGTTGTATATTGTTGGTAAGGGTAAGAAGGAGAGGAGTGTGTTTATGACTCCGAGGAGTCTTGATTGGCTTAATAGTTATTTGAAGGTTAGATTGGAGTATGCTTTTACTGATAGAGGAGAGAGTGAACAGCCTATAGCCACAGATACTTTTGAGATTGTGGGGCTTGATTCTGATGATGCTGAACCTAAGTCTAATTTAAATTTGGAGATGTTTGATGATGGTAATAGGAGGTATATTAAGATGGTTGAGAGTTACAGAGAGAATGGTTTTTTGGATAAGTTTGACTCCCCTGCCCTGTTTATCCCCTTTTCTGGAAGTAGGGCGAGTAAACCAGATGCAAGAATTTCTACGAATCATTTTCAAGAAAAGATTGCTGAATACAGGAGAAAGTTAGGTATTCAGATTCCTACTTCTGCACATAGTCTAAGGCATGGTTTTGCAACATATCTTGCGGAACAAGGTGCTAGTCCTGTCGCTTTGCAGGTTTTGCTTGGTCACTCAAGTCTTAATACTACAACTAAATATGTTCACGCCAGTGAAAAATTTGCAGAAGAAACAGTTAAGAAGAACCATCCACTGTTATAAATTCTCAAAATTGTCTACTGTTGAGTTGCTAAGCTTTGTTCAGCCATTATCTTTTCAATCTCCTTTACATCTGGGTTGTCAATATTGGCCTGTACTGTAGCTACAGCAGTAGGATCTCCAGCTTGATATCTTTCAGCTAAGTCTTTTGATTGCTTTGCTATTTCTAATGATTCTTTGAGATATTCAATGATGAACTCTATGCTCTTTATTTTGCCTTGTTCCTCTCCGTATACTTTTGTGAATATTGTATCATACAGATTCCTAAATTCTTCCTCTGTTTTTATTTCTTTTTCGGCTAATACCTTCATCTCTTCATCGTTCATATATTCATCCGGCATCTCCCCCATTGCCCTATCTAAGGACTCTTCCAATGCTAATGATTGTAGTTTTTCAAATGTTTCTTCTGTCAATCCTACTTCAAGGAAGTCTTTTTTTAATTGTTCTAATTGTTGTAAGTAATCCATTTGTTTTATTTTCTTAATTTAATTATCTTCCTTGTATTATATTTATCAAATTCTGAGCACCCTCTGTTCCTAGTTTCCCTAGATTTGTTAGTAGGTCTGGGTTTGTTGCTCCTCTAACACCACTTTGTATATCTGAGAGATATCCATTTATGAGTCTGTGTATATCAGCTGTACTTAGATTTCCTAGTAATGTATCTCTATTTATACCTGCTGAAATTAAGTCATTCTCAAGCATCTTTGGAGCCATTTCATGCCAGCCACCTGCATAGTTAGAGTAGTTTAGCTCTCCACCTTGTAGATTTCCTACAGCATTTCCAGCAAGATTACCATTCCATGCCGAGCCTGGTAGATTTACTCTTCCATTTGATAGTAGTACTCCATTTCCTGTTACTTCCGGTGTAGCTGTTGGTATATTAACTGTTTCAGTTGGTACAGATGTTGTTGTTTGAGTACTAGTAGTTACTGTTTCTGTAGTAGGAATGCTACTGCTAGTTTGCGTTGATGTTGTCTCAACTGTTGGTGTACTTGTATTCGTTTGTGCAACTTCTGGCTGTGATTCTACTGGCGTAGAATTTCCTGCTTCAGGGGTTGCTGTTGTATCTGTTGGCCCACTAGGTATCCTCGATGCTATGAAATTGGTTGCGAAGTTACCTACAACTACTCCTCCAAGGAAAGTTCCAACATATCCCAATATCTTCATTTTCTTCTCTTTACCTAGCATCTTCTCTCTCAATATTTTTCTTTCATTTTCATCTGTTGTAGCTTTTAATTTCTCTAAATCCTTGTTGTAAAGGTATGAAAGTAATCGTGTACTTACACCACTTGCTGCTCCTAGTAACATAGCTCCTGATGCTACATATGGAATATGGTTTAACGCTGCAACCGCACCAGTTGCTAAACCTCCTGCTATACAAGCTATTCTCGTCTTATTTCTCTTCAACCAATCTCTGAAACCACCCTTTTTCTCAGTTTGTTCAGATTTTATCTCTTGAGTCTGAGTCGTAGTTGTTCCACTTTTATTTGTAGCTTCCACCTGTTCTATTACAGCACCAGTTGGCTTAACTACCGGTTGTGTTTCTAAGGTTGATACCGAAACATCTACCCTGTTCTCTGTTTTAATAGTAACCATGTTGCTAATCATGAGCTGTAATATGACTCTCTCACTCCTATCCAAAGGCGCATTTTTTTCTAATTTCCCATGTATTTCTCTTAAAACAATTTGCATATCTGTTTCCTTACCCTCGTTCTCCGCCTTGTTTTCTACTTTTTTATCTGGTGCAATAGCTCCAAAATCACCAGCTTCATTTGTTTCTGGAATTCTTTTTGTCAATTGATCTAAAGAATTCATCTCTCCTAATTTCTTCATTTGCTCCAAAACCTTAGGATCAATACTCGCTTTCTTTGAAGCTTTTTCTGTTGATTTTGTTGTGTTACTCCTTTCTGTAACTACAGTCTTTGAAGCCTCTTCCCTATGTTGCTTGTCAAGTCTCTCATCTGAAACACTTTCTCTCTTTACAATTTCAGAATGTGGCTCATATGTACCCCTTAATTCGTTCAAAGCCTTTCTAAAATCTGACACTTTCTGAGCTTCTTGCTTCGCACTCTCATTTGGATAGTTTTTGCGAAGTATCTCATCAGCTTTCTTTGCAATTTCTGAATTAGGGTCATTTTCATCTCTTAATTTCTCGTAAACTCTTTTACTACTCTCAGATATCTGCTCTGCTGTTTTTACAACAGTATCTTCATTTTTTATAGTTACAAACGATCCTGTTGGCTGTCCTTTATCAAAAGAATCTACAACATTCTGTATTGGAGGATTCAACTCTGTTTCTCTTTGCAACATACCCCTATCTACTACATTTTGAGAAGAAGGTTGTGCTTCTATCCTATTGCCAAATTTATCAGTCATTTCACCTGTATTTACATCTTTTATCGTCCCTTTAGAATCAACTACAATTGTTGTAGGTGTCTGCTCTTCACTACCTGCTAAACTTTTGATATCCTCAGGATTTGCGATATTACTAAAATCGAAGTTACTACCTCCAGAATTCTCCATAACTTATATATTTCTAAAGTTATATCTCTGCTGATGATACACAAAATCAGGCAGATTTCTACATACAAGATATTATTTGTGGTTGAAAATGTCAAGCATTGTTATTTAATGCTTCATGAACTTTTAAGTTTTGTAAAAAAACTCTAGCACATGGCATAATTGTGGATTCAGAAATGGTAAAACCATGTCTAGAGTTAAGAGTATTTACTTACGCCAAGTACGGAATTTTGCTGATAGCAACTTCAGCTCAGTAAAAAAAAGACTCTTCATGTGCTTATCAAGCAATTCTTCAAGCTGCTCTTCCTCTTCCTTAGTTGCAGGTCTCTCCAATTTCTCAATCTCCTCATATAGTTTTTTACTTGAGGTTTCAATAATTTTGAGGTCATCCAAAAGCATCTCGATTACTTCAATTGCTTCAGACCAACTTTGGATTTGACAATCAGTATCTTGAATAACATGAGAGTTCTCAGACATTTTTGGCCTCCTTATTGCCATGTGCTATATTCTGATATTTCGATTAAATCTATATCAGATTTATTAAAGTACTCCTAATTATACCATTTTAGAAGGCTTTATTGCAAAATCTATTCTGACCTGTACATACAAAAATACTCCTAAAACTGTCTCCTCACCCTCTTCCCATTATGAACCTCCTCTATCGTAAAAGGTTGAGTATTAAAGTAAAAAATCTCCATAAGTGCCTCCACTCCATTCTTAAACCATCTCATCTTCTTGCCTTGTGATATAGTTCTTGGTTTGTAATATATATACACCTGTGCAAACCTCAATCTTTTACCATTTGGATTCCTATACCTACTCAATTTAGCAGTCACCTCTGGCTCCAATCCAAAATTAGTAGTTGATTCTAAAGAAGCAAAAATTGCCCTCATCACATCACCTCTTACCATTTTATAACATGTTTCCATGTCCTTAGGTGCAAAACCTCTTAACTTTGTAAAAGCATTAGAAGCTGATGTCAAAAATCTATTTCCTAAACTATGTACACTATTTGAAAAGCTATTTTGTTCATTAAATCTATTACCATACACTACATCTATATTTGGATTGGTTATGTAAATATCTATAAATTTAGCGAGATCTTTTGGCTTGTACTCTAAATCTGCATCTTGTACTACAACATACTCTCCTGTACTTGCTAATACTCCATTTTTTACAGTTCTTGATTTTCCTAAGTTCTTTTTATTCTCAAGATATATGTATCTATTTCTACT
>JBHAMS010000021.1:0-7565 GCA_041828405.1 Candidatus Dojkabacteria bacterium | reverse complement strand
GGGTGAAAACAGTGTGCAATTTAATATGAAATCTATGTATTCTGTAATCAATTTGCTCTTTGTTAAAACATGTCCATCATGTACAAAGGAAGCTGGAGATAGAGTTGCTGCTAATGCGGATATTCCTGATGAACTTAAAGCAGGTGTTATCGATACTGTAGATAAAGGTATTACCGCAATGATGACAGAAACTCCATCGGTTGATGTTATCGCACACCTAGCAGAAGAGTGGGTTCCAGGATATGCAAATACTACATCAGTATATGCTGATGGATATGGTGATTTGAAAGGCTCAAATGTAATTGCTCTTTGGTCTAAAGTTAGAGACATCTCTTATGTGATATATGTCATAATTATGATTGTCATAGGGTTTATGATCATGTTTAGGCATAAAATTGGTGGACAGGCTATGGTTACATTAGGAAACTCAATTCCAAAACTAATCGTCTCACTAGTACTTGTCACATTTAGTTTCGCAATAATGGGATTACTCATTGATCTCGGTGGGTTAATCATGAAATTAGTAACATTTGTTGTATATGGTGGAGAAAATAAAGGTGTCGCCATTGATAACCCAATTGGTTTGTTTGGAGATTTCTTCAAAGGATCAGGTGGTAACTTCTTCGGAGAAACAATCTTTGGTAAAACAGGTCTTGCAGGTATTGTAACTGGTCTTTTGGATGGTGTCTTGGGTACAGGTCCAATAAGTAAAGGTGTTGGCTGGATAGCTGGTGGAATTGTAACATTACTTTTCGGTTTAATCATAATGGGTGTTGTGCTTGTAGGGGCTTTCAAACTATGGTTTACAATGATAAAAGCATATGTCACCCTAATAATAAATGTAATAGTATCTCCGTTCTTAATTATGCTAGGAGCATTTCCAGGTAACTCTCACATGATTGGAAATGTTTTCAAATCAGCATTCAGAAGTATATTGGTATTTCCAATAGCGTACGGAATTGTAAATTTGCCATATATGGTGGAGTTAGAAGGAATAAAATTAGGTTTCCCATCATCACTAACGAATTCAACAGCTAGTGCTACAGTCTCTGCTCTGATTCTTGGTGTTGTCAAAATATTTGCAGTATATGCGGCAGCAAGTGCTCCTGAAATTGCTCTTGCAATAATTCCGTCAACAGAATCCAAAGCAACATCTGATGCAATGGGAGCAATGAAGACAAAGATGTCTGGATTACCATTCCTTGGTGGTTTGTTTAAATAGTTAAAACAATATGGCAAAACAAAAAGGATACGAAAGTGCAATGGGATCTGTATTTGATTTCATTTTTAATGAAAGTAAAAAAGATCCAGGAAAAGTAAAACCTCTAAAAGTAACAGGGGTAGATTCCTCATCTAAACTATCAGACGCAATGATATCAACTCTTGAAAAACCTCTCCTGTTTGTAAACGATACAACAATGGGTGCTTTTGAAGATATGATGAACTCAGATCTCTTAGCTATTAGATATGGAAAAGGAGAAAGAGACAATGTCAAAATAACAACACAAAATATTAGTGATGCACTCAAAAATCCTTCTGGATTTCTTGACAAAGCATTTGAAAAAATAGAAGCAAACCAAAAAGTGAATATGGCGTCTTGGGCAGGTGATAGCATTCGAGCTGTACTTGCTGGAACATGGGCAAGAAAGCACAACTTAGATGTTGAAACACAAATGGCAATGGCTGTAATGCATAATGCTCAAGATAGAACTAAACAAACAACAAATTTCTCACCAGTACCTGTTGCGGAAATGGGTGAAAGAACTGGTAAACTTCTTGAAAAATACTTAGGTGAAAATTCCACATTGACAGACGAAGATATTCTCAAAAGATTTGGAAAAGAAGATTCCACTGCTAAAAAAGAAAAAATTGAAAAATGGAAAAAAGCTTACCAAGAAGGTGGACGAAAAAATTTGCTCTACAGCAAAGAGGTCTATGCATTTGTAGAAGGACAAGAGTTACTAGAAAAATCTAAAGAAGCAAGGGAGAGTAATGATAAGGAAAAGTCTAAAAATTACTACAGAGCAAGTAAATATCTTGATGCTTTACAAGGTGAGGATGAATATAAAGATTTCAAAAGAAGAAGTCTAAGACAAATTAAATCATACAAAGACGCGATTGTTAAACTAAAGGTTGGTACAGATCCACAAAAGGATGTCAAAATACGGGAAATTGAAAGTCAGATAAAAATGCTGAATGGGCAAATAGCGTCTGGTCAGCTATATCAGTTAGCAGGTAATATTGGTAGATTCCAAGGAATGTATGGCTCTATGAAGGGTGTGTATGAATATACTGCAGGTGGAAGTCTTGCTGGTGCTTTGATAACAGGGGATTTCTTTGATCCAAATAAGAACAAAACTTGGTTATGTCCTACAGATGCTACAGCTAAGAAAACTCTAAAAGATAGTTCTGTTACAGGTTTTAGTAAACTTGGTAAAAGTGGTGGAGGTGTTGGATTTAGAATTGCTGCAAAAACAAGGAATAAGTTCATAGATGGATACAATGAACAGATGCTTAGGTTCTACTATTCATCTCCAATTGTAGGTATCAAGTCTCTTGCTACAGGAGAGGTCTTTGCAAGGAGAGCATATGAAGAAATGAATAAGTTTAATAGAAGATTTGGACAGAAAATTCCAGGATTTGATATGAAAGAGTTGTTTGATAACGATGGGAATGTAGTTGAAGGGTATCTTGGACAAATTATGGGTGTTGCTTCTGAAGATCAAAAAGAGGCTTTGACTAAATTCATAAAAAGTAATGCGAGATGGAACAAACTGGCTTTTAGATTTAGTGCGATCAAGAGAAGGCAGGATGCGATTGGTGGTTATTTCGATGCAAAGATCGGTAAGAGTTTGAGAAAGAGTTTTGCATCTTTTTTACTTAAAAATCGTGCTTTTAGTAAGGCTTCTAAGGAAATTCTTGGTGAATGGATAGAGAAGGGAGGAATACAAGTTTTAGCTAAGGCTTTTGGTGTTACAGTTTCTGGCCTGGCAGGTCCTTTAGCTCCAATTGTTTCTAAGTTGGTTTCTGATGTTGCTGTTAAAGTTGGAATGGCAGTTGCTAAACCTATTTTCAAATTTTCTTTTCAATGGATTATGTTTACCTTTTTTGGCCTACTTGGTTTTGTGATATTGATAACTATGAATAATGCTACAGTACTTGGAGTAAATTCTGGAGAATCACCAAGAGATGTTGTTAAATGTAAGGATTTGAAAGAAACTGATGGTCATGGTACTGAAGGGGGGAGTGGTGTTGCTCCTTCTGATCTTCTTGCACACTTAAAACCTTTTACTGGAGCTCCTTTGCCTGATGGTGTTTCTTGCTTAATGGGAGAAGCATCTTCGTATCGTTGTACTCAAGGTGCATTTGGTGACTGGTCTCATTCTCGTGTACAAGCTATTGATATAGGTGCTTTTCTTACTTTTCATGCTCCTCAATTTTGTGGAGAAGGTAATTGTAAAGTAACATATGTTGGTGCATCTAGCTGTGGACCTGGAACATATGGTGGAGGAAGAGTAGAATTTACAGCAGAGTATAACGGTAATACATATATGTTTAGGTTGTTACATGTCAGAACAGGTCTTCAAGTTGGTGACTCTCTTAGTGCAGGGCAGGCAGTTGCTACTGTTATGACGGTTCAAGAAACAGGTAACCAATGTTCAACTGGTGCTCACCTTCATTTAGAGACACAGTATAATGGTGCATGGGTAGATCCGGAGGAATTGATGTCTAAACCTTCGAAAGAGGGAGGTTTTGGTTGTCCTATATCAGCTTGTGAGTGTGGAGGAAAATCTGGTAAATCTTGTAGGTAGGTTATACCTTCTAATTGATATATGTGTTGTTAACAAAATTCCCAAATAGGTGATACAATGTAATATGAAAAAATTTGCATACACAATCTTCTTTGTTTTACTCCTTTCTTTCCTAACTATTGGTAAAGTAGAAGCATTCTCATACTACTCTGTCTCAACTCAAAAATTTGATACAACACTACTTGCTGACATTGAAAAAACATATGCCACACCACAAAAAATACTCATAACTCAAATAGGTACAAAGTCCAAAGAGTTAGAAAAGAAAACAACAGAATGGGTTAATTCTCTCTACTACTACTCAATAACCAGATTAAAATTACCAGACTTACCGTACACATATCTTCTTGATGAAAATGGAATCATATATCAGGGAAATAGCGGTATTCAAGGAGCAAACACAGGTATCGCAGAAGCTGGAGGTTCAATAATCATTGGATATCTTTCCAACAATTCCTCTTTAACCAAAAGAGCAGAAACATCACTGTACACAATGGTTGATGAACTATCCTCAACATGGGGCATAAGTGAAATTCAAACAATAAAGTTAAAGATAACCAAAAATGAAAATTCTGTATCAACACTATCATACGAAACAATAGATGGTGATCTAAACACATCAATAAACGATCTTTTTAGAAACTGGAAACCAGCTGAGAAAGTTGAACGAAAATACATTGCAAAAATAGAAAATCTTGAATATTCACCTGAAATAGAAGTAGGCAAAAGAACAACTGTAAAGTTTGATATAAAAAATATGAATGACTTTCCTTGGTTTACAGACCCAGACCCAATATATATATCTGTTGCAAATGACAAAGAAAGTGCTTTTGCCATAAATAAAGTTTGGGAAAGTTTCTCAAAACCAATCAGTATCTCAGATAAAACAATTCTTCCAAATCAATCTGTACACATAGAATTTGATATGGAAGCAAAGGTTAAAGTTGGACAGGTTAAAGAGACTTTTGTAGCTCTCAAGAAAAGTGAAGCTCCTTTCCAAGATTCATCTTTTGAAATATCTCTAAATGTTGTAAAAGGAGATAAAACTTTAGTTGAAGTTGTTTCTCCACAGTATGGTTTTGTAAACATTAGAGATTGCAAAGGACAAGGTTGTAAAATAATTGATACATTAAAAGAGGGTGAAGTGTTCATACTAGTTGCTGAAGAAGATGGCTGGTCTAAAATACAATACGGTCAAGAAGTTGAAGGTTGGGTTGTTTCTAGATTCCTGAAGAAAATTTAACTTAACATCTAGAGTTACCAATTATGAAAGTAGATGAAATTCTACAAGGATTAAATGTTGAACAGAAGAAAGCAGTACTCTGTACTGAAGGACCTCTTTTAGTCTTCGCTGGTGCAGGATCTGGTAAAACAAGAGTCATCACCAATAGAATTGCATACCTAATTGCACAGAAAGGTGTTAATCCTGAAAGTATATTAGCTGTAACATTCACAAAAAAGGCTGCAGGAGAGATGCAAGAAAGGGTTAAAGACATACTCAACGAGTTAGGATTCTCTAAAAAAGGAATGCCAACAATTGGTACATTTCACTCAATAGGTGCAATGATATTAAGAAAATTCCCAAAAGAAATGGGTTTAACACACAACTTCTCAATATATGATTCAGAAGACTCTGAAAACCTTATCAAAGAAATACTCTTAGAAATGGATGTAGATATAAAAAATATAAAACCACAATCAGTATCCTACTTCATCGGCTCAGCTAAAAATGAAATGATAACTCCAGAACAATTCCCGTATCACTACTCTGGATACATAGAAGACATAGTCGCAGAAGTATATCCAAAATATCAAGCACAATTAAAAGCTCAAAATTCTGTAGATTTTGGCGACCTTCTCTATCTAGCAGTCAAACTTTTTGAAGAAAACGAAAAAGTTAAACAATATTATCAAGAAAAATATCAATACATCTTAATAGATGAATACCAAGATACAAACAATGCACAATACAAATTTGCAAAAATCCTCTCAGAAAAATACTCCAATATCTGTGTAGTAGGTGATGATGATCAAGGAATATATGCTTGGAGAGGTGCAGATATCAAAAATATTCAATCATTTGAGAAAGACTTTAAAAATGTAACAGTTGTAAAACTAGAACAAAATTACAGGTCAACGAAAAATGTCATAGAAGCAGCGGTTAATGTCATAGGGCAAAACAACACCAGAGTAGAAAAAGCTCTCTGGACAGATAATAACGAAGGCGACAAAATATCTATATATCAAGCATCAGATCAAGAGAATGAAGCCGAATATGTCGTAAACCAGATTAGAATGCTACAACAGCAAATGATTCCTTTAAAAAATATGGCAATACTGTACAGAACCAACTATCAATCACGAGCCATTGAAGAAAATTTGCTCAAAGGAGGTCTGCCATACAAATTAGTAGGAGGATTTAGATTCTACGAAAGAAAAGAAATAAAGGATATCATAAGTTATCTAAGATTCTGCTTCAATACAAAAGATGAACTAAGTCTTGGCAGAATTATAAATATTCCAAACAGAAAAATGGGACCAAAAGCTGTTGCTGATATGCACTCATTTGCAAGAGAAGTTGACCTAACACTAGGAGAATTCATAATTGGAGCATATACAACCATAAATCAAGAATATAAAGATAAATGTGAATTAAGTGCTGAAAATCTAGCTAAAATTGAAGCAATCAATTCTAAATGGAACAAGTACATAACCACAATCAATCTGTTTGGTAATATATACTACTACTCAAAAGGTAAGGATTTACTAGAAATAATTGATTACATACTAGAAAGTACAAGATACATACATTGGTTTGATGATGGCTCTGAAAAGGCAACAATGCAAAAAGAAAATATCACAGAATTAAAAAATGTAGCATCATCATACTCTACAAAATATGGAACATTAAGCCTAGAAATGTTCCTAAATGAAATAAATCTAATAGAGCAAGAACAAGACAAAAATCAGGACGGGAGTGGCAACTATATCAATATGATGACAATCCACTCCTCAAAAGGCTTAGAATTTGACTATGTATTCATAATTGGAGTAGAGGAAGGTTTACTCCCACACTCAAGATCATTCGTGGAAGAAAGAGAACTTGAAGAAGAAAGAAGACTCTGTTATGTCGGTATAACAAGAGCTAAACAAAAACTATTCCTGACATTTGCCGAAAAAAGATTAAGCAGAGATGGTTTCAGCTCGCAGATACCATCAAGATTCTTAGGTGAAATACCACAAGATATTTGTGAATATTACAGCTACGAAAGCTACTATTGAAGCCAACTAAGTGGACCGTAAATACTCACATACCTCTTATATACAGCTGGCCACATATTCTTAGGATTTGCTCCTCCTCTAATCTTTTCTAAAGTTCTCGCTATCTGTCTCTCACCATCAAATATATTTTCATTTGGGTAAAGTCTATACCAAAGACATGGATCCCACTGAAACAAACCCTTGTAGTAGCTCTTATTACTCTCTGCATTACAACCAGACTCAAATTTCATTGTAAATTTCAACCACTGCCTCTCCTCTGCAGAAGCATTTATATTATCAACATAAGCCTCCCAGTAAGCACAATTATATCCTCTCTGAGGCACTGCATCTACAGAATCATTCGGACCTTTTATGACAACAATCTGTGTAACAGGCTCTTGCACCACACTCTCGTCAACAATCTCCTCCGCAATCAACTTCTCCCCTTTATATATCCTCTTAATCCTCTGTGTCTTTACACCCAAAACTCCC
>JBHAMS010000020.1:0-7480 GCA_041828405.1 Candidatus Dojkabacteria bacterium | reverse complement strand
TCTGCTTCTTTAATTACATAACCTAACTCTTCTAATTTACTTCTTACAGAACCTAAATTTTCATATTTGGTATATATGTTAAATGCATGTTTACCATCAATCTCTGTTTCTTCAATATCTAAAACACCTTCTAAATCCATGATTGTTAGCATTACTTCTTCTGGATTTTCAGCTACAAAGATATCAGGTTCACCAAATTTAGAAGATTTTTCCATATGTCCAGAGAGAATTTCTATATATCCCTTTGTTTCAAAATTCCATGATACAGATCCAGAGTCTCCCATGTTTCCTCCAATTTCTTCAAAAAGCTGACGAATATCTGATACTGTTCTATTCTTGTTATCTGTTAAAGTATCAACAATTATCTGTATGCCGTATGGACCAAATCCCTCGTATGATATCTCTTCAAACACAACTCCATCGCCTCCTTCTCCTGTACCTTTTTGTATTGCTTTTTCTATTTTATCTGTAGGAAAACCTAAGTCTTTTGCTTTGCCTATGTATAGTCTGAGGTTTGGATTCATATTTGGATCTCCTCCACCCTGTTTTGCTGCATGTGAGATTAGTGCAGAGATTTTAGAAAAACTTTTACCCTTTTTGGCATCGTTTATCGCTTTTTTATGTTTAATTGTGTCCCATTTTGAATGTCCTGACATATATGGAGTTTGTTTACATTATTAAAATAATTGTTGATTATATACCATATACCCGCTTCAGGTATAGATTTATCTTTGTAAACCGAGTCTTTCAAACATATTGTCACTACTACTACCACTCACTCTACTCTTCTGACCTGTATATCTTGGTAAACTGAAGATGAATTCGCTACCCTTACCTAATTCACTTGTTACTTTTACACTGCCTCCCATATTTTTAACTAAATTGAAGGTAACATACAAACCTAAACCTGTTCCACCTGGTCTTACGATATCTGTCCCTCTATCATCGGTGTAGTTATTCACTCGGTAGAACTTCTCTCCTAATCTTTTCAAATCTTCTTGAGGAATGCCTATACCTGTATCTATGACTTTAACAAATACACTGTCATCGTCATAACTGCCATCTATTGTTACACTACCACTTTCTGTATATTTGATTGCATTGCTTACAAGGTTGTCTAATACTTCAAGAACTCTAGATTTATCTGCATATACATTAGGGATATCTTTTGGAACTTTATTTAATAACTTAAGACCTTTATCAGTGGCATCTTTTTCATGAGAGGATATACACTCCTCTATTTTAGAAGAGAGTTCTACTTCTTCACTGTTAATTGTCATTTTATTACCTTCTAGCTTTGCTGAGGATAGTAAGGTATTGATGATATCTATTTCATTATTTATTGCATTTTTTATTCTAGATAGATATTTTTTGTAAGAGGAATTATCTGTATTTTCTATGTATTTACTTAACAAATCGGCATTCAACTTAACAACTGTAGCAGGTGTTCTTAATTCATGACCCATGATATCTACCATATCTCTTTCTTTACGACGAGCTTCTTCTAGTTCTGAGACTTTATTTTTCAAATCTCGTGTTTTCTCATCTACTTTTTCTTGTAATGTAACATTAAATTTCTCCACCTCTTTATATATTAGGGCTCTACTGATCGCTACAGATGTATTTAGAATCAAACTCTCCAGAAATTTTAGCTCTTCGACTGTAAAATCTACTCTATCCATCTTTTCTCCGATTACAACAAAACCACTAAGATTGATCTTTTTGCTCAAAGGAATCATTATATTTACACCATTAGACTTCATTAAAGAATATATTGTCGTAAGAAAACCACTATTATCGCCCTCTTTCTCTAATGTTTTTTTTAACTCACTCTTAATAATGACCTTACCCTCTGAAAAAGCATCCTCATACTCCATTAGTGCTTTAATTTCATTTCCATCAAACTGATTCAGCTCATAACCTATTTCTTTCTCATATATTATTTTGTTTTCACTTTTGCTCGCTATAAATACACCTACTTTTTCTACATTAAAATTCGCTGTTATCAATGTAGTAATTGTAGTCGCAATTTTATCGACATTTAATTCTTCACTAATCTGTCTAGAATATTCATTTACAATCTTTTGAGGTTCTACACCACCATAAGCAAATTTTTCAAGAAAAGTTCCCCTTGATTTATTGATAATCAAGTAGTACAAATACGAAAAGAAGAAGCTAAGTAAAGTAACAAAAGAAAATGCTTTAAAAGAATACACATCTATTTTAACTACTCCTAACAACCATATTATGCAATATATGAATGCTACAGAAATAGCTGTCAACAAAACAAACCTTAAAACAACAGTAAGAAGAAACCTAATCCCAAACAACCTATATTTCAACATAGATATTGTAGTAAAAGCTATGAAAAAAATTAAAAATGTTGGTCCAAGATTGGAATAATCGTAATCTCCAGCGAAGACAGGTAGAAATAGGTTTGTAATACCAGCTCCAAAAGTCGTAAACAATATACCTAAGAATAAATACTGAATTCTAATTCTTTCATAACCTTCGGCCTTTCTATAACTAATAACGAAATTAATTCCTGTTAAAAGTACAGATAGCACAAATTGAATTAGATATACATAAATACCACTACCGAAATTAATAGTAGAGTGGTCTTCATATATTTCAACACCTGAGACCAAATAAGAGGAGATACTTACTAAAGCAGAAGAAATTACTAAAAATATCATTAAAATATTACGACCTTTATTTTCCTTATACCTGTTAGTTGGATATGCTGTAGAAAATAGATATAACATATACATCATTAACGATGTACTAAGAAAGATCATCTTGTTAGACAATATTGATATCTGGATGTTTTCTATAATATTAGAAAAATAGTTGCTCAATACCCAACAAACTGCAAACAAAGACATCAAAAAGAAAGAAATGTTCTCTTTTTTTCGGGGATTATTTAACAGTGTTAAAATGCCTAAAAAAATGATTATTACTGCAATTGTGAGTAGAAAGAATATATTCATATTACTTACAATTCGTTTGTTATTCCTCTTATAAAATTAGACATCTTTCTACTAGTTTCATACTTATCTGCGTTATTCAAGCCACTCTCTAAATCTATATATATTGGAGTAGAAAGTGATCCAAGATATTCCACAGATGGTCCAACATTTGGGATATTAAAATTGAAAAAAGCACTGTTTAGCAGACGAACAACAGAATTATCCGTTGTCGCTATCCAAGAATCAATTCTATTTTCCTTACTATACTCGTATACAGCTCTAAGTAGTAAAGCAGATGTCTCTCTAGGTGCACCTCGTACAATTGCAAACTGTGAGAATTCAACTGGAGAATCATCTACCTTATCTCTCCAAGCATCACTAATCTCTATTGTCTTCTCAGATGTTGTTGGAAGTCCAAACCTACCCTCCTTTTTTATCAATCTAGCAGAACCTGTATATTCATTTCCCAATTTAGTAACAAAAGGAACTGAGTCCCAATTATACTTATCTATATATAACCTCTTATTATCATACTCCATTATCAAACCATCTTTTAAGAAATCCTCTTTTTGAACATCATTCAAACCAGAAACTAAGTGGTCAAAACCATTATCTTCCAAAATCTTATGGACATCATCCTCATTATTTATATGTACGGTATGAATATCTTTAAGATAATCCTCTCTAAAATATCTACGCGTTAGCACATCTAACCTACCAACCTTATCTTCAAAACTCTCTGCAACAAGACACTCAGAGGCTGGTATTACCTCAATTTCATCAAGAACAGCAACTGCTTCCATAATTATTAGTTAATTAATTTATTTCTTTTTAAAGTTTCTTTAACTTTTTTCGCCCTACTTTTAACTATATTTAATGTTTGGAGCATAAGGGCGACTTTTCTTAAGATGCTAGGATTATTTTTCCTAACACTGCTTGGTAAATCGATAGCAATAACTTCCTTAACCTTATCTCCTTTCAAAACATTCTTGATTGTTTCCATTGTTAAAGCACTAACCAATCTAGCAGTAGTTCCAAGTTGAGGTGTAAATGTTGTACCTTCTTCTTTGTGAATAAGTTGTTCATACTGCTCTACAGGGACATTAAAAGGATTTATTGCTCCACCTGCTAAAGCACTATTTATATAGTCCAAAAAAACGGCTTCCGTAATTTTTCCTGATTTATAACCATCTTTTACAACTTTGAATACTTCAATTGTTCCCTTTTTCATATCACCATCAAGAGGGGTCATTTCTTTTAGGTCGTACCTATATACAGAAACCATCGCAGTTCCAGCTAAATCGTATGCTGTTATGACAGGCTTTCTGTATTGAGCAGCATATTCATGAAGTTTAAACATAATATCAGTAGCTCTGATATCAACACCATCAATTATTATGTCAGAATCTGCCACTAATCTTTCAACATTTTCATCTGTGATTCCCTCAGGAATACTTTTTAGTGTATCTCTCGCATATGGATTAACTGTCATCATATTGATAGCCGTCATGTGAGCTTTATTCATACCGACCTCATTAAATGTATATTCCTGCCTAGGTAAATTACTTACTTCTACTATATCAGGATCTGCTACAGTGATATGTTCCATTCCAGATCTTACAGCCAACATACTAACCGGATTTCCAATACTTCCGCATCCCGCCACTAATAATTTTGTATTTCTCAATTTTTCTTGCAATTCAGGAGATACAAAACCAGAAGCTGACTTCACAAACTCGGCATAGAATTCTTCATGCGATATATTTTGAACTTCATTTTTTTTCTCAGTAGAATCACTCTCTATATTACTCACTACATTATATGATTTGTCATTATTAAACACTGTAATTTCTTTTTCACTCTCAGACAGATTTGAAATCTCGTTTTTCTCATCTGTAGAATCACTCCTTCCTCCTATATTTGATACCTCATACAATTCGCCGTCATCAAAGGCAGTAATTTTATTTTCTCTATCTGTGAGTAAATCTTCCATATTTAGTATTTCCATTTATAAATTAGAATGATTTCAATAAATATAATATACCATAATAGAACCTAAATCCTAATAGAATATGTATTAACCTTCTCTTCCTTACGAGTATTGTTCTTAACAGGCTTCTGAACCTTCTTTTCACCAACATTAATGTCTTTCTTCTGAACAAACTCCTTCTCAACTAGCTTCTCCTGTTTAAAATTAACACTCCTATTCCCCTTCTCGCTATATGTCTGACTACTCCACTTCGCAATCTTCTCCTCAATCTCCTCCTTCTTAGTACCATACTTCTCTCTTGAAACCTCAACAATCTCATCTCTCAAATCAAACTTCTCATACCTAATTGGCAAAGATTTAGCACTAAAAGGAACAGATGTCATACCATCAATACACAATTTCACATACAAAGAGTATGCATCCAAAGAAACAAGATCATCAGAAGAAACAATCGGAGCAAACTCCTTCTCTAAAATACTTGCATCTGCCTGACTAACAACAAAAGAACCCAAAGTACCAACATTACCAAAAATAGCCTGCCTAACAGTCAAAGGCAACTGATCAATATACTGATTCGTCATAGTTAAATTAAGTTTGTACTTCCTAGCTTCTGACAAAATCTTAGCAAAAGATTCCGTAGCAAAATTCTGAAACTCATCAACATACAAAAAGAAATCCTTCCTCTCCTCCTCTGGAATATCAACTCTCTCCATAGCAGTAGCCTGCAATCTAGTGATAATCATACCTCCCAACAAAGAAGCTGTTTCCTCACCAAGCCGACCCTGTGCAAGATTTACAAGTAAAATCTTCTGATTATCCATAATCTCTCTAAGATCAATTGTAGACTTAACCTGACCAATAATATTTCTAGTAACAGCAGAAGAAACGAACCTACCTACCTTGTTTTGTATTGGAGATACAGATTCAGACAACAACTTACTATTCTGAGCCATCTGTGCAAACTCCTCAATCCAAAATTTGTAAAGGATTGGATCATTTACCTGTTTCAATATGAATTTACGATAGTTGGCATCTGTTAACATTCTAGTAACAGCAAGAAGAGTTGTACCCTGAGCCTCAAGAGCTGTAGCCACAGTATTGGTCAAAATATATTGCAATCTAGGCCCCCAAGAATCACCAAACTGCTTCTTAAAGACCTCCACAACACCATCAGCTATCAAATCCCTCTGAGAACTATCCTTCAATTCCAAAAGGTTAAAACCAATTGGATGATCAACATCTGTAGGATTGAAATACACAACATCATCTATCCTGTTAGGTGGGATATACTGCAACAAAGTCTCAACAGTATCACCATGAGGATCTACAAAACAAGCCCCATCACCTGCTAGTACATCTGAGATGAACATATTCTTAAAAAGAGTTGACTTACCTGTACCTGTTTTTCCAAGTAAATAGAAGTGCCTAACCCTATCTCTTCTCTTCAAACCGAACTGTACATTCATACCTCTGTAGTCAGTTTCACCAAAGACAGTAACATCATCTTCTGTGGCTCTAGGAATATTCATAGGAGGTTCAATCTTCCTTGACCTACTCCAAGCAATATTTGGTGTTTCTACAGAAATATTTGGAAGATGATACAGAGATGCTAATTCTTCAATATTCAAAATATCTTGACCACTTGGCATTTTTCTAAGAATATAATCGTCATATATCTCTTTACCACTAACTTGAGGTACTGCATGCACAAGATTATTCAAATGAGCAGTTGTAAATTGTTTAAAACTAGCAACCACATCTCTTAAAATCTGCTCAGATCTCAAATCACTAGGAGCTTTAGCAATAATACGAATCTTAAATTCAAAACCAACTTTCAACATCTTGTTCTCAATCTCACTAAGCTCTTCCTCCTGCCCTGGTACTAATTTAACAACCTCTTTCTGTGGTTTACTACCATCACTTGCACTACTCATTATTGTAGAACCGATACTTCCAATTCCTTTAGCAAGAAATGACAAAAAAGAAGTTCCATTAGGATCAAGACCCTCTTTGATTGAAGTAATGTAGTTTTTTGATTTTGCCTGCCAATAGTTGGAGATTGGACGAATAATGATTTGTAACCAAACACTCTCCTCTTTAGCAAGCTCAGACATAGCTCCAGTGATAGCTGCAAGAGGATCTACTTCAAAATTTCTGAATGTCTTAATCGGAAATATTGAATCTTTCTCCATCTCCACTTCACCAGCTGTTATGTAATCTGTATTCCTAGCATTACCAACAGTATAGTCCTGAGTGTAGCGGATATCTGCATTGGGATACTGAGCATATATCTGTCCCTCAACAAATTTAGCAATATGTTGAGGAGAAACTATATAGAATTTGATACCATTCTCTTCAGAAGAAACTATCTCTAAACTAACTACATCAAGACACTTTTTATGCCCTTCCAAGATACCGTGAATTGAAGCCAACATCTGTTCTGCAGCAAGTGCAGACTTATCATTCTCCCTAGGTACTAATATTTGTATGACACATGGGTTACGAAGGTCTTCAAACACCT
>JBHAMS010000019.1:0-3355 GCA_041828405.1 Candidatus Dojkabacteria bacterium | reverse complement strand
TTTAATTAAGGATTTTTGTAATATACAATGAGAGTATTCATGGATAGCATTTGATATTAAATTTTGCTGATTAAACTCTATACTACTATCTTTATTTACAATTGGTGACGATATTGAAAAGATGTTGTTGTTACGAAATATTCCAAAACTATGCCCTACTGATAATACATTTGGAAAAAGCAAAAGATTCATATCTTCTTTCATCTTCCAAATATTTTGAAAGATTGTTGATATTTCATTTGTAAATATCTTTTGAATATCCTTATTTAGTAGTTCATACTTTGGAGCTATTTCCTCATCTATATATGAAAAGAATTGCAATTCTTTCTCTATCTGTGAAATATTGGTATATAGGTAATTGTTGTATATTGTAGAAAGTTTCTCACCATATCCACTTTTAGGTGAAATCTTTTTACTTTTTAGATTGGTATTAGTGTTAATGGCAAAGAGAGCGAATGTATATGGGTGAGTTGGGATACTTTTGTTGTTATATAGATTTTTTAGGATATCCATTTCTTTTGGCAAATTTTTGTACTTACTCATAATCTCTTCGCCAAGAGGATGCAATCTTTTCTGGTTGTTTGAAATTATGTTGTAGACAAAAAAGAAGAAGAGGATATTTTTATTGAAAGTGGTTTTTATCATTGGTAGTATCTAATTTTTTTATTTTAAACCAAGGGTAAAAAATTTTTTATGTTTAATACCCTTGGTTTCACTTAGAAAACTGGATTATTCATCAGGATCGACTGTTTTGTATTGTTCACAGTAACAATCACAGGAATCGTAACATTCTCCAACACAACCATTATCGTCTTCAAGTTCACAACCACATAAACTAGTTGCTGATTTTGAGTGCGATAATAATACAACATCACCAAACAGTTCTTTCATCTCGGATTTCCTCCTTTCTATAAAGATTCTAACCTCTCAATCAACCTATAGAAGAGTAATGCTTTTGTCAATAAGCAATGTTCATCAAGAACTTTACCTCCATTTGTTAATCGAGAATGATAGCAACCTCCGACACAATACCACTTGGCAAAACAACTTTTACATTCTGCAAAATTTTCAACATTTAGCTTCTTCAGGTATTCAATTTTGGCAGAATCAATATGATATTTTACAGCATCGATATCGCCAATTACGAAAATATCTGATAATTCATCATCTTTTCTTGTAACCCGTGTACAAGTAGAAATTAATCCTTCTGGAAGAATACAAAATATTTCTCCATTTCCAGAACAAAATTCTGTTTTTGCTGAAAGTTCATGATAGTATGTGGAAGAAATAGTAATATTCATTCTTTTTGAAAATTCTATAGCATCTAACATTGCCAAATAGAAGTCGTCAAAAGAAATTGATACCATATTGTGTTCTGCTCTTCCTGTAACAACTAAAGGCTCAACTTTAAGCCCTGTCTCAAAAGACTTTGCTATTAGCAACATCTCCTTTATTCTGTCGATATTAGTTTGGCAAATTGTACTTCGAATTCCAAACGGAACATGTGACTTTCTAAGATATGACATACCCTCGATGCATTCATCAAAGGATCCTGAGC
The DNA here is from genome assembly GCA_041828405.1 of Candidatus Dojkabacteria bacterium. Classification (GTDB taxonomy): domain Bacteria; phylum Patescibacteriota; class Dojkabacteria; order SC72; family SC72; genus UBA5232. The sequence goes on along the minus strand of JBHAMS010000019.1, from coordinate 1,797 downwards.
CATCAGCCTTTGGTCTCTGAATATCATGTACATCTTTAGGTCCATCCAAAGATATAGATACTCTAAAATCATGATTCTTCAACCACATGGCTTTTTCACTGTCGATTAAAGTCGCATTTGTAACAATGGAAAAATTTTTCTCTCCTTTCCATAATTGTTCTACCAAACTAGTTGCTCGGCAAAGTAAGTCCCATCGGACTAATGCTTCTCCGCCTCCATGGAACACTAATTTAAACTTCTTAAGTGCAAATTTTTTACTTTCATTTATTGAAATTCTGATTGCATTTTCGATAATATCCCAAGTAAGTGAATCATGTTGTTCCCCTGCAGATGCATAACAATATTGGCATCTCAGATTACAGTCTGAAGACAGAGAAAGAATTAGATTCTTGGGGTGATAAGTTGGGCTCATCATCTTGTAACGAGGAAGCTTTACATCTTCCAAAAGTTTATTACTTGTAAGAAAATAAAACAAATCAGGCGATTTGTCTTGATTATGAAAGTAGTTTCTTAAAACATTTACTCCTTCTAAGCTTTTAATAATAAAAGCTTTTTGACGGAATGGTGCAAAACACACATACTTTCCATTTGATGATAGAACAAATAAATCTTGAGATATTTGTTCAGACATAATTCTCGGTATCGAGTTCATTCTAACCTCCAGTTTTCAAAGAGCTTTTCCGTATGTATTCTTTAACATACATAGTGCATTATATCACAATTTTTTATAAATACATATATTTTGCATTAGATAAAAATTAGTATTACCGAACAGTTCTAATACCTCTTCATCAAAAGAAAAACCTCCGGAAGCAAACCACCACTATCTACCTGAAAAACACTCCTAACATTCCAATCCTCCTTTTTGAAAACATCTCTTAACAACCTCTTCTCCTGAGTTAACAACAACAACCTCCCTTTCTTCCTTAAAATCCTTTTAGCAATACTCTCTAAACATTTATATGAACACACATTCTCCCTATGAGAACCAACCCTAATACCAAAAGGAAGATTACTAATTATCACATCAACATTCCGCTTGTTCAGCTTCACATCACAAATGCCACTTTGAAAAAGAAGATACCTAGACACATCAATATCTGCAAACTTAAAATTCTGCTTACTCATCTCTACAGCCTTTCCACTAATATCCGAACATATAGCTCGCTTAGCATTAAAATACAAAATAGCAGAAATAGGTAAAACAGAAGAACCACAAAAAGGATCGTAAACAATACAATTGTCATCAATATTTGCAACCTTACACATGATATATGCAATAGAAGGATCTAATCCTGCAGGCACAAACTTCTTTCTCCACTTTCTTCTCGAAAGATTAAGCGTTCTCTTCCCATCAGTTACGAGAGTAGCAGAATAGATATTTCTAAATTTCTCTATGCTGATACTATCACTTCTAAATTCAATATACTCATTTGCAATTTTAACAATATCAATCAATGGATATTTCTCTTTCAATTCATCTAGCACATACTCCTTACACCCTTTATGAAACAAAATCTTGTATATTGTTACCATATTCCCCAACTATGCAACACTTAATTTAAGAAGCCTAATCATCTCTTCAAGAGTATCCACTCTTAACAACTCCTGCCTAAATTCATTTGCTCCATCAAAATCACTCAAGTAAGCCTTAACATACTTCTTCTGACAACTAAACGGTTTACTATCACCCCAAAAAGTTCCAAACAACTCCAAGTGCTTTATGAATGTCTGAACCCTCTCTTCCTTAGATATTTCATCTCTACCACTAAACAACCAAGGATTATTAAGTATTGC
>JBHAMS010000018.1:0-3651 GCA_041828405.1 Candidatus Dojkabacteria bacterium | reverse complement strand
GTAATTCTCTGCAACCAATTAACAGAAAATATATCTGAAATATCAAAACATGCAGACATATTAGTCTCCGCAACAGGTAAATCAAAATTAGTAGATAAAAATTTTGTAAAAAAAGGAGCAATCGTCATAGATGTAGGATCTAATAAAGATCCTCAAACAGGTAAATTAGTAGGTGATGTAAATTTTGAAGAAGTTGATGGAATACCAGAATACATAACTCCAGTACCAGGGGGAGTTGGGCCAATGACAATAATTTCCTTAATCCTTAATTTAATGAAGTGCTACAATGCTAGATAAAAGAATAGAGGATTTAATTCAAAAAGAAATTAAAAGGCAAAAAGAAGGTATTGAGTTAATAGCTTCCTAAAACTATGTCTCCTCTGATGTCATGAAATGTATGGGATCTATTCTTACTAACAAATATTCAGAAGGATATCCTAAGAAAAGATATTACAAAGGTAATGAATATATTGATGAAATTGAACTTGAAGCAATAGATAGAGCTAAAAAACTCTTTGGTGTGAATTATGTAAATGTTCAGCCATACTCTGGATCACCCGCAAATATGGCTGTACATATGGCTCTGTTGGAGCAGGGAGACAATACTCTAGGAATGTCTATGGATAGTGGAGGGCATTTAACACATGGTGCTAAGGTCTCTTTTAGTGGTAAATATTACAATTCCTTTAGCTATGGAGTTGATAGTGAAGGATATCTTAACTATTCAGATGTATTAAATATTGCAAAGGAAGTTAAACCTAAACTGATATGGGCCGGTTTTTCCGCATATTCAAGGATTCTTGATTGGCAGAAATTTAGGGAAATAGCTGATGAAGTTGGAGCGTATTTAGTTGCAGATATTTCACATGTAGCAGGGCTTGTTGCAGGTGGTGTGTATCCATCTCCTGTTAATTTTGCACATGTGATTACAACTACAACACATAAAACATTGAGAGGACCAAGAGGTGCTTTGATTATGTGTAATGATGAGGAGTTGGCAAAGAAAATAGATAAGGCTGTGTTTCCTGGTTTACAAGGTGGTCCACATAATAATATCATCGCAGGGATTGCAGTTGCTTTAGGAGAGGCTTCAACTAATGATTTTAAGGAGTATTCTAAACAGGTTGTTAACAATGCAAAAGTATTAGCTAACAAACTTTCTGAATACTCTTACTCTGTCATATCTGGTGGTACAGATAATCATTTGTTTTTAGTAGATATCGTAAAATCAGTTGGGATAACTGGTGAGGAAGCTTCAACAATTCTTGAAAGTGTAAATATTACTGTTAATAAAAATGGTATCCCTAATGATGAAAGAAAACCTTGGGATCCCTCGGGTATAAGGATTGGTACACCTGCAATTACAACGAGAGGCTTGAAGGAGGGTGATATGGATATTGTAGCAAAGTTCATAGTTGATACTTTTTCAAATAGTGATGATAGTAGGAAGCTTACTAAAATTAAATCTGCTGTTAAGGAGTATATGGAATCTTTTCCAATTCCTACAGTTAGTTAAATTGGTATAATGATTTAGGAATGAAATTGAGTTTTAGAAAAGATTTGAATATTGCATCAATTAGGTCTGAATCTAATTGGAATAAGTTTAAGGTTAATACGCTTCTTCAAAATTCTGAAAGGAAGCAAGCATCTGTAAATGCATATCTTGGAGCTAGGTATAGTAGGTCTGCTGATTCTATGATTGATATTGCTACTGAGATTATTAAGAGTAATGCAGATGCTTCTGAAAGGTTAGAAAGAATCTTTGCTGGATATGGGCATAAGTCTGTGGGTGATATGGCTGATCTTTTTGTTTGTATAGAGGATATTCCAATGCTTACTGCTATGAAGATTTTCTATATGAACTCATGTATTTCTGGGCAGGAGAGGTCTACGAGGTATCAGAATTTTGAGGGTCCTGAGTTTACTAAAATTCCAAGGGAGGTTTGTGATAATACGGATGTTAGGAAGGGTTTTGATAGGATAATTTGGAAGCAGTTGAATGATTACAAAGATCTTCTTAGACCTGTTAGAGATGCTTTGAGTAGTTATTTTTCGATAAATAGTGAGAGTTCTCAGGAGGTTTCTGCATTGAAGGCTAGGTCTTTTGATGTTGTTAGGTATCTTCTTCCTTTTGGTTTGAATACGAGTAGTGCATATTTGATGTCTGCGAGGAATTGGTCTGAGCAGATTAGCTATTTGTCTGGTAGTGATAGTGTGGTTGATAATGAGCTTGCTGTCTTGCTTTTGAATTTGTTGGGTGATTCAAATTTAGAGAGTAAGGTGTATTTGAGAGAGGCAGATGGTTTGATTAGGCATACAGATGCTAATTGTTCTAGGAAGAATTCTACTGAGGAGGTTTTGCAATATTTGAGGCAGTATGTTTCTAAGGATCAGATTAAAGATTTGCCTGAAGATGAGTGTGAGTCTGTTACTGTGACATATGCACCTGATTGTACGGAGACATTGATTTCCCATTATGAGTTGTTGTTGAATCCTTTAGGTTCTCTTAATGAGTTTGAATTTTCGCAGGAGGATCAGGAGAATCTTAGTGAAATTATTTTTAAGAGGCATAATCATCATAATTTGTTGGGGAATTTGGGACAGTCTGGTGCTATTAAAATTTCTGGTTTTGCTTCTTTGGGTTCTTTGAAGGATTTGAATAGGCATAGGTCTTTGGAGAGATTTATTCCTTTGTTGCATGATTGTATTGATATGGATCAGGAGCTTGGAAGAAGGAATGATCAGTGTTTTTTCCTTTGTGAGTATTTGAATTTACCTAAGTTGGGGAAATTGAAGAAGGAGTTTGAGAGAAGGTTGGAGGAGACATATAAGATGATTAAGGAGTGGAGGAGTTATGCTGGTGAGTATATGTCTATTGATTTGGTTAATGAGTATACTAAGTATTTGTTGCCTCATGCTCATTCTACAAAGTATGTTTTTTACGGTTCTTTTGATGATTTGCAGTATGTTGTTAATTTGAGAGTTAGGAATGGTGGGCATATTGCTTACAGGAGTTTGGTTTATGAGTGGTTGAGGAAGTTGAGTTTGAAGGATTCGATTTGGAAGTCTTTGTTGAAGGATACTATTAAGCCAGTAGTTGATGATAAGTTTCAGTTTACTGATAGGAGTTAATTTTTTATTAAATTTCTTTTTATGATTCTTTCAGATAAAAGTATTAAGGAGTGTGTTAAGAGGGGTAGTATTGTTTTAGAGCCCTTTTCTGAGGATTTTTTACAACCTGCTTCATATGATTTGCATCTTGATCGGTATTTTATGGTGTTTAATACTGAAAAGATTGGTTTGATTGATGTTAAGGAGAAGCAAGATGATATGATGAGGAAGATAGATATTGGTGAGGGTGGTTATTTCATTATTCACCCTGGAGAGTTTGTTTTGGCAAATGTTAAGGAGGTTACTGGGGTTGATGCGAAGCATGTTGGTAGGCTTGAGGGTAAGAGTTCTCTTGGAAGGATCGGTTTGATTGTTCATGCTACAGCAGGTTTCTTGGATCCTGGGAATAAGTTGAGAATGACTTTGGAGTTAGCAAATGTTTCTCCTTTGCCAATTAAGATGTATGAGGGAATGAAGATTGCACAGATTGCTTTTGAAGAGCTTGATCAGGAGTGTTCTAGACCTTACGGTAGTAAAGGT
>JBHAMS010000017.1:0-7547 GCA_041828405.1 Candidatus Dojkabacteria bacterium | reverse complement strand
GCAGTCGGTGCTGGTGTAGGTTTCTCAAGATATCTGGGAATTGATGATGTGATATCTGGTGTTTGGATAGGTGGTTTGATACTTTCTTCCGCTTTATGGCTTAAAGATATTCTAAGAGAGAAATTAAAAAAATATCTTAAAAAAAGACCTCTGTTAAAGAAGATATTACCAATATCTGTACTTGTTTTAACATTTGCACTATTTATCATTCCTCTCATATTTACTGGTGTTATTGGTGATGAATTGAACAAATATTACGGAATAGACAAGGTTGTTTTAGGAATTTTTTTAGGAATAATTGCTTTTTGGATAGGGCAGAGCATTCATAAATTCCTTTATCAGAGGAATGGTAATAGGGTGTATATACCATTTCAGAAGGTTGAAATTCCTATGATACTATTGCTTCTAACTACAATTATCCTCTATATGATAGTATACTACTGATATTAAGTTGTAATTTTGTTTTTATGAAAAAGAAAAAAATAGATATGGAAGAGGTTGATAGGCTTGTTGAGAAGTACGATTCTTTGAAAAAGGATAACAAGTTAGATCTGTCAGCAGATGAGGATTTGAGTATCGCTATTATGAATTTAATCTCAATAGAGGAGCATTTGTTTTTTAGTGGTGCTAAGACGGGTAACAGTGCATATTATGATCTTCTTGCAGAGATTCGGGATATGAGAAAGGATCTCCTTAAAGAAATTATTAAAGAGTATGATGGTGAGGTTTGGTGTATTTCAAAGCATTTGTTAGCTTCTAGTTATCGATTGATGGAGTATGGTACTAAGCATTTGGGTAGAGGTAATGTTGAGCTTGCAAAAGATGTTTTTGAAAAGGCATATGGATTGTATTCACTTTTTTGGGGCTTAAATATGGGTTTAATTAAATCAGAAGATATCGAAGATGAAAAAGAAAGAGAATAAGAAAGTTGTTGTAAAGAAGAAGAGTTTTTTGAAAAGAATGGGAGAATTTGTTAAAAACAAGATTGATTGTTGTTTGGAATAATTTTTGACTTAGACAAAATGTCAAAGAAATCATCATTTTTTTGTAAATATTGGAAAGATATTGTTATCCCTTCTGTTTTGTTATGTTTTGTTGTTGTTTTGAGAGTTTTTGCATATTCAATTTCTCAGATGTTGAATAGAGTTGTTTTGAAGGAAGAAATTCTTTTGTGGGAGAGTAGTTTGTTTACTGTAAATGGTGATACACTTGGTAGTTTTTTACAAAGGAATTATTCTTTTTCATTGATTTCCACTTGGGTGTATGTTTTTGTTATTCTTTTTGCTTTTTTTGTTGCTGTCTTGGCTTGGAGAAAGAGTATTCTTACTTTTAGATTGTATGTTTACGGTTTGTTGGCAATTACTTTTGTTGTTGTTTTGTTTAATATTTTGTTCCCTTCTGTTGCTCCTTGGTTTCTAAATGATATTGAGAGGTTGTTTTCTAGTTGGAGTTTTAGTTATTTTGTTGCTTTTCCATCTTTGTTTGTTATGTTATCTTTCTATACTGCTTCTTGGGGTGAGCATATTTTAGGACCGTGGGGATTGTTTTTGTTTTTAATTCCCATTTTTGTTATTTTTTCTGTATTGTATGGTGGTGAGAATTATTTGGTTGATTGTATTGCTGGTTGTGCTTTGGCATCTTTAGCATTTTTGATTACAGCAGGACCGAATTGGGAAAGGAAGTGAATTTTGCTCTTGTAGTAAGTGTTTCTTTTTATTGTTTTTTTGCCTTTAGGCTTTTTTTTTGATAGAATTCTTGGTGTGATGTGCCTGTAGCTCAATCGGATAGAGCAATTGCCTTCTAAGCAGTAGGTTGTCGGTTCGATTCCGGCCAGGCACGCATGCTACTTTCCTGAAAAATCAGAATCTATAAAAATATTCTCTGTTATTCCATTTACTTGTTGTGTGTTTTCTTGATTATTGAGATATGATTCAATATCTTTGTTTGAAGAATCTCCACCGAATGAAACTACAAACATAACTAATATTGCAATGATACCGTAAAATATTACTGTTACAACTTGATTTACAGCAGCAGCTATCCTATCTGAGAATATCTCTATCAATTTTGACGCTATCCAACCTCCCACTCCTGTTGCTCCAAGGATTCTCTTGAGCAAACTACCAACAATTCTTTTAAGTCCTACAAACATTGGACTTACCATTCCATATATCTTGTTTGTGATACTTCCTAATGCGTTTGTAAAAGGAGACATTAGCTTGTTAAAGTTTAATTGGCTTAGGAAATATGTAAATCTTTTAGTATCAAGTTTACCATTGGCATCACAAGAAAGTTTTAGCCAGAAAGAACCATCAACAAATACTCCTCTCAGGAAATTTACTGGATGTAGATAGTATGCACTACCAAACAATCTACCTGCTACTGTATTTGCTGATTTGAAATATTTTCCAACACTTTTACCATCAGCTCCTTTTACATCTACTTCTTCAACTAATTTTGCAAAATTTGAATCTTTTGCAAAGTCTTCCCATTTACCACTAAGTAGAGTAGATCCCCATGTTCCTGATTCTGTTAACCATCTGTATCTTAAAAGATTTCTCTCCATTCTGGCTCCAAAAGAGTTATTGTTTTTAGGATTTACCATGAATCTTGTTTCTTTTATTCTCTGTAATATTTGTTCTTCTGTTGGATTGGTAATCCCTTTTTTATGGAAATACTCATTTGCATTTGAAATGAGGATTGCATTAAGAGCAATATTTTTTCCATCATTAAGTTTTAATTGTGAGAGAGTATTTGCCTCTTCTTTAGCTTTTAGTTTGTCTAATATTACACCTTTATTTATGAAGTTACTCTCTACAAGAGCATCTATCTCATCTATTGTTTCGAATCTATCGGCAGCTTCTAGCATTTCAAATATCTCTCTGTCAGTAAAATCTATACCAGATTCTTTGATTGCTGATATTAGTTCATCTTTACTTATATCTCTACCTCTTGAATCTACTATTCTTTCTTGCCCTTCAATGATTTCTCGTGCTAATGCAGGGTCTATATTTCCACTTATTGCTCCTTCACCTGCTTCATTTGCTAGGGTAGGGTCAATGTTTTCTAATTTGTATATTTCACTTAATTTTCGTATCCTTTTTCTGTCTTTGATTATGTTTGTAATTCTATTTTTTAGTTGTATGTTTTGTCCTATCTTTTCTTCTATTATTTTTTCTATCATCTGCTCATTTTTTGCTCCTCCTCTTGATATTTGTTCCTCTATTGCTCTTATTGTTTCTGCATCTACTTTGTAATCTGAGAGTTTATTTGCAACCATATTTTTTATATCGTTCCTATCTACTCTGTATACACCAAAATTGGTAGGATCGTTTCCTCCCCATATTGTATTACTGAGTACTGCCGTTCTTTCTTCGGATATGCCTTTGCTTCTGAGGAAGTTTTGTGTAGCCTTTATTCTTTTTGCTTTATCGGGTTCTTTTTGTAGGCTTTCCACTATATGATATATGTCTCTCTTTGCAAGTGTTTTATCTGTTTTTACAATTGAGCTTGCTAGAAGATCTATACCATCCTTCATGAATCTGCTATCTCTGTTGTATGAATCTATTTCGTCAAAAGTTTTGTTGGTGAAAAGGGCGTTTGTTATGGAATTGTAATTAGGATTGCTTTTTGAATATTCAAACTTACCGTATTCTGCTTCTAGTATTTGTTCTTTCATTATATCTCCGAACAGTAGTCCTGATTTGTATGCTGTTTGTGCCGATGCTCCGTTACTTTTTGCATACAGAGAGAGTAATGCTGCATCTGCGTTGTAGTGTAGACCTCCTCCTATTCCTGCCCATTTGTCTCTTGGCCTTATACTTCCCTGTTTTGATGGTTTTAGTAATTTGTTTGGACTTAATGTTATCTTTCCTGTATCTGAGAGACCATATTTTTTAGTATCTCCTAATTTAGCTGTCATTGCGCCATCTATGGCTCCATCTATGACTCCAAATACCTGTTGTAAAGGAAAAATCAGTGGTTGTGTACCTATTTCGATGAGTGAGGATGTGTATCCAGAGAAACCGTCGCCATGCTTTGGGAATGGTTTGTTTTTACCACTTTTTTGAGCTCCCCATATGAAATCAAAGACTCCTTCATATATATCCTGATTGTTTGTTTTCTTTGGTCCTGCCATATTATCCAAACATTCCTCCAATTAAAGGTATTTTTCCTAAAGCTTTCTTTGTAGATTCTCCTGCACTTGCCATTTCTTTACTTTCTCCAACTTTCAAAAATCCGTTAATAACTCCTGGGAGGTTTGAGCAGAATATGTATGCACCTATTAGTAAAACACCTTTCATATTAGCTAAGAATGACGGCCATAGCACACCACTGTTACCAAAGAAGTTCAAATCCCTTGTATCTCCGATATGTTCACCTAAGTATAAGGCAAAGTTTATAACGGAATACATCGCAGGAAATACAAGAATATTGGCAAACACAGACTTAAACCAATTTGTTAATGCTGAAGAGTTTCCTGGGATTGAGCCAGCAAGTATTTGAAAAGGAGCTAAAATGACATTCATGAAGATTTTAATGTATGTTGTTAACATGGTTATGAACAGTTTGAAGGAAGCATATACACATACTAACAGAACAACAAGATTATATATGAAAAAAATAAGAACAGGAAACTTCAATGTTGTTAATACAACATTGATAATCAGTTTTAACCAACCTGTTATAGACAAAGCATCTGTAATTGCTGTTTGTATTACAGAATCAGATAGAGCAATAATTGCTCCTCCTCCTAAAAGTTTACCAATTTGTCCAGGAAGTCCATTTCCGTCTTTCTCAACACCAGCTGCTTTGTAAAAATCTTCGCATTCATCGAAAAAGTAATTTATAAAACCTGTTCCAGAATTTGTTTTCTTTAAAGCTTCATCGGTCATCCCGACGATAGAACCAAGGGATTGTATATTTGATCCATTATTAATTCTTGTGAATATTCTGTTTGAAACAATAATTAGTGTTTTACCTAAATCTAATGCAATACCAACTATTGCAAAACTAAATGTGACTAAGACCAAACCTACGATTATTTGTGGAATTGAATTACTAACAGATACCATCATTTGTCCTCCTATCTTATTCCTAAACATAATCATGAAACCAATAACAATGAGAATTATTACATACAGTACATAAGCAATATTTCTCGTTTCTGACCATATTTGGTCTATATGCATATTTTGCAAATATGAATATCCAGTTTGACCAGCATATACTGGTTCCCCATCATTATTTGTAAATTCTGAAGTTAGTCCTTTTAATGATGTCTTTTCTAATTGTTCTTCAATTGCATCCGTAACTCTTTTATCTACTTTCTGTTTACATTTTGTAGCTAATTCTGTTTCATCGTTAAACATGGCCAAGAATGTATACTCTGGATGTTTCGGATCCAGAGGAGCATCACATGAATCAGCTGCGAGACATCTTTGTACACATTCGTCTTCTGAGAATTCATGATAGAACCATTTCCTAATTTTTCCATATATCTCGTCTTTGTATGTAGAGTCATAAATTCTACAAGCAGATCTACAGAAAGTTCCATCGGGGACACAAATATCATCTGTTGTAGTTGCTTTTTCTTGAGCCATTGTAGAATTATTTCCTTTATATCCAGGTATAAAAGTTTGTGCTAAATGATCAGTAACATTGACAGTCGGAAAGGATGCTATCATATAGAAGTTTGCTGTGCTAAGGAAACCTAACAAACCCGTGTTTTCTTTTGTCATAGAACTAACGGCTGCTTCCTCATCTTTTATACAAAATCCCTGAGTCCCTCCTAATATGTTTTGTATAGTTACCAATGTTGCAAGAATATTAGCTTTCTTACTATTCTCTATCCCTCCATCCTTACCAGACAATGCCTTACTCTCATCTCCAATCTGCTTATATGCCTCTTCCAAATCTATACAATACTCCCCATCTTCCTTCTCTTTAATATACCTCACAGCAGTATCCTTTAACTTCTGTTCAGTAGCATAAACAGTAGAAGGAATGAATAGTAAAAATGTTACAACTACAAAAAAAATCTTCTTCATCATCTAGGCAGTTCTAAATTTTAATTAAAGATAAATAAGTATCAAAATCACACAAATAATCATCAGAAGTAGAACCAAAACACCTAACCTCTGAAGACATATTCAAATCATAGTATACACGAACATAATCCTCAAATACACAATATCCATTTTTACCTCCTACTGTACAATCTGTAAAAACAAAATTCTTTCTATCCTTCTGTATACCCAACCAATTCAACCAGTTACTACAGTAGTATATATCCTTACCCAAAATATCTGAATATGAAGTACTGCACTCATCATCTTTCCAACCAAAAAAAGAGCTCTCATTCAACATCCCTTTACTCTTAAAAATATTCTCCTTTTGTACAAATGGAATAATCTCTTTAACATCATAACTATTGTTAGAAACGACTCCAAATTTGACCTCCTGATATGTTGTGAAATATTTCTTGAACCAACTAATATTAGGAATATATCCTTTAAGATAGTCTGAAGAATCCCTCTGGATATATCCATTCTTCCAATATGAAGGAACAAATATTTCAGTATTACCCGTACTCTTCTTTACCTCTTCCTTCTTTTCTAATAATACAGATGGAGATATCTCTTCCTTAAAAACTTTTTGCTCATTCCTACCTCCAAGTATGCTTTTTGGATTTCTTTCTTTAATGTATTTAACACTAAAGAAAGTTATTGATACAATTGATATGAGAAATATGGTAAAAAGCAGTTTCTTCATATCAAAATGATAGTATGAAGCATGGAAAATAACAAGGGATTTTGTTAAAATACTTTGTCTTGGAGAGATGCCTGAGTGGTCGAAAGGACTCGCTTGGAGAGCGAGCGTATGAGAAATCATACCGTGGGTTCGAATCCCACTCTCTCCGTATTGTCATGATATAATCACATATGCAAATATTAGATGGGAAAGCTGTTTCGTTAAAGTTGCAACAAAAAATTGTAGACCAAATAGAACAGTTAAAAACAAATGGAAAGAGAATTCCAAGACTAGATGTCATCATAGTAGGAGATGACTATGGAAGTATTAAATATGTAGAAATGAAGGAAAAGAAGGCCTTAGAGCTAGGCATCACTGCGAAAGTACACCACCTTCAAGAAACAACCACAACCAACGAAGTAGAAAACCTCATACACTCACTAAACAAAGATAATACAGTTGATGGGATAATGGTTCAACTTCCACTCCCCAAACACATGGATACAAATCAAGTACTACAAGTAATTGATTCTTCAAAAGATGTTGATGGTCTAACACCAACAAATCTAGGTAAACTCTTTCAAAAAGATCTTTCAGGAATAGCTCCTGCAACTCCTGTCGGTATTATGGAGCTTCTCAATCATTACAACATTGATATATATGCCAAAAATGTTGTAATACTAGGCAGTAGCAATATCATTGGAGTTCCTCTAAGTGCAATGATGCTTGAAAAAAAAGCAACAGTCACTCTATGCAATCAATTAACTGAACATATATCCGAAATATCAAAACAT
>JBHAMS010000016.1:0-10116 GCA_041828405.1 Candidatus Dojkabacteria bacterium | reverse complement strand
GGAGCAATCAATTTCTACCTCACAACATTTGACCAAGCATGTAATTACATAGTCAATTCAAGTAGCGTAAACCTAGAACCATGGATAGCTACAAAAGGAGGTACAATATATTCCAAAGGTACAATACTTCTACCTGACAAAGACCTCTCCTCTGTTAATGACTCCTTCTACAAAATCAATGGACAACCAACTCTCAAATATATTACTAAGGAACAATTACATATCGGTAGTGAAGTAATTTCTTCTAGTAGTAAATTCATAACTAACCTACTAATGCAGGGCAAAACAAGTGCTAGAGCTCTTAATTCTGTAGACAGTAATACATACAGAGCCTCTTACTACGATTCACTACGAAAGAATCTTAACAAACAAGAAAGTAATGTAACTAAAATTGATGATATCAATGGATGTAGTGGTACTTTAGACAAATGTGTGTATTACACAACCTCTGATGTACTAATCCCTAGTGGATATCAATGTAACAAGAGTATATTGATAATGAGTGAGGGGGATATCGATATACAGCCTAATGTACTAACCGATGGTAAATCTTTAAATGGTTGTATCTTCTTAGCTAAAAACAATATCTCAATTCTAGATGGAGGATACTCTAGTGGTAGTGTAGTAGGGTATGACTATGTAGATGGCTTCTTAATGGCAGGCAACAAGATAACTGTGCCATTTTCGGATAGTAGTAAGGTAATTAGAGACGGATTAGAAGTATATGGAGGTCTAGCAGGTATGGGTAGTAATGTAAATGAATTAAGTTTTGACAAATCCATAATTCAAAATAGGTCTTTGAAGCTATTTAATGATATCAATCCTTCACTCATAGTTGTGTATGACAACAGGTATGGTAAGATAGCGGAGTTGTTTTTTGGAAAAGAATCCATTATGTTTAAGAAGGAAATTGGTTTCAAGGCATACTAAATTGTTGTAATACAGGTCTTAGTTGTTGACATATAGCCTATAAGATAGTACAATATCTAATGATATTCTCAAGAGTATCTCTTGTAAATAGAAAAATATAATGATAGTCTAGTATATGGCACTAACAAGTACAGAAAAAACAGAAATAATAAAGAAATATGCACTTCATGAAGGTGACACTGGTTCTCCTGAAGTTCAAATCGCTTTACTAACAGGTCAGATTGCAGGTCTCACAGAACATTTGAAGGCTCACAAAAAAGATAATCATTCAAGAAGAGGTTTGTTACAATTAGTCGGTAAAAGAAGAAGATTGTTACATTACCTCAAGAGCAACGAAGCAGAGAGATTTGATGCTCTATCCAAAAAGCTTAAAATGTAAGGGTTTTGTATGCCCTTTCTTTGTTACAACTTTCCATCTAAAATAGTCTAATCTCGGTAATACGAGTTAGCAAATATAAATTAAATAAATATAAATAAATGTTATTCAATGAAAAGAAACATGAGTTTGAGATAAATGGTACAAAGTGTACATTTGAGACTGGAAAGTTAGCACTAAAATCTCAATCATCAATATTAGCTAGAATGGGTGATACTGTAATAACAGTCAATGTTAATACAAAAGAATCTACAGGAGAGCTAGATTACTTCCCTTTGACGGTTGAATATATTGAGAAATTCTATGCATCAGGGAAAATAAGTGGTTCTCGATTTGTTAAAAGAGAGAGAGTTCCAAGTGACGAGGCAATTTTGAAAGCTAGAATGATAGATAGGGCTGTAAGACCAAGATTTCCGTATGATTACAAAGATGAAGTAAGTGTAATTGTTACAGTAATGTCTTACGATGGTGAGAATGATCCTGCAATTCTTGCTATAAATGCAGTCTCGCTAGCTTTAATGAATTCTAAAGCACCGTTTGAAGGTCCAATTGCAGGTGTAAGAGTTGGTTTAGATGGTGAAGATATTGTAAGTATTAAGAAATCTATGGATTTGACATCACAGGAGGAGAAAATGAACTATGTTGTTGCTAGTGATGGTAAAGTATTTACAATGATTGATGCTGGTGCGTACGAAGTTCCTGAGGAGAAAGTATTAGAAAGTATGGAGAAATCATTTGAATTTATGGCACCTTGGTTGAAAGCACAGGAAGATTTCTTAAATATTGTAGAACCTAAAGAGAAAACATACACATCATTTGTTCTTCAAGATGAAGTAGTTGATGCAGTACTAGATGTTTTAGGAGAGGAAACTATTAAAAAGAATTTAACAGCAGGTGATTCAAAAATTCATGATGAAGCTAAGAAAGAGCTTTACGAGAAGTTGGAGGGTAAATACTCTAAAGCAAACATGGATGAGGCATATGAGAAATTGCTAAAAAAAGTTATGAGAAAGATGGTTTTGGAAGATGATGTTAGAGCAGATGGAAGAGGTATTACAGAGATTCGAGAGATGGCAACTGAGATTGATTTGTTGCCTAGAGTACATGGTAGTGCTTTGTTTACAAGAGGTGTTACTCAGACATTAACAATCACAACATTGGGTAGTCTTAAAGATGTGAGATTGGTAGATGATATGGAGGGGGAGAGAGAGCAGAGATATATGCATTTTTACAATGATTTACCATTTGCTTACGGTGATGCTGATAGGGTTAAATTAAGCCCTAGTAGAAGAGCTATTGGTCATGGAATGTTAGCTGAGAAGGCTTTGTGGCCAGTGATACCTTCAGAATCTGAGTTCCCATACACAATGTTGGTAATGAGTGAGATTCAGGGTGAGAATGGATCAAGCTCTATGGCTTCTGCATGTGGTTCATCTATGTCTTTGATGGCAGCAGGTGTGCCTTTGAGAAAAGCGGTTGCGGGTATTGCATGTGGTTTAGTCACTTCTGAGAGTGGTGATTTTAAGGTTTTGACAGACATGCAGGGTGTCGAGGATTTCTATGGTGATATGGATTTTAAGATTACAGGGACAGATTCTGGTGTAACTGCGGTGCAAATGGATACAAAGACAAAAGGTTTGAGTATGGAGATTGTAAGGCAAACTTTCACTCAGTCAAGAGATGCAAGAATGAAGATTCTTGAGAAAATGAGTGAAGCTATTGCTCAGCCAAGAAGTGAAATGTCACAGTATGCTCCAAGAGTTGTACAGATTAAAGTTCCAGTTGACAAGATTGGTGAAATTATTGGGCCAGGTGGTAAGAATATTAGGGAGTTGTCTGAGAGAACAGGAGCAGAGATAAATATTGAGGAAGATGGTACCGTTAATATTTACAGCTCTTCCAAGGAGTCTATAGATGAGGCATCTAAGGTTATTGGTGGCTATAACTTTGTTCCTGTTGTTGGAGAGGTTTATGATGGAAAGGTTGCATCTATTATGCCTTACGGTGGTTTTGTAGATTTAGCACCTAGTGTTTCTGGACTTCTTCATGTTTCTGAGATTTCAGATGAATTTATTAAGGATGTTAGAAAATTTATAAATGAGGGAGATATTATTAAAGTTAAGATTGTTGGGATTGATAATCAGGGGAAGATTAAGTTGAGCATGAAGGGACTGAAGTAAATTCTTGTGATTTCAGTGTATAATCGGGATTTAGGTTTTTAATACCTTGATCCCGATTTTTTCTTCTAGTTCAGTATGTGCTTAAGAAGTCTTAAAGCATTTCAATTATGAACGAGTGTGATGTACTCATAGTATCTTGCTACCTCTAGAAATATCTATATGAAGAACTTTTAGAGAGTCAAATTTAAAAAATCTAACTTATAGTGTCTTAAATTTTTCTGAAAACATAGCAATTTATCCTTTATGGGCAAGTAAAAATGCACGAGTTCAACACATGCCTTTCTCCCTTTACTCCTTAAATATCTTGGCTATATAGAAACCCATCATCTTATCGTTAGGGATAATTCTTAGAGTATCCTTCATTCTTGAATCATACCTGTTCCCACTCCATTTCGTGATACCAGTCTTTATATGTTCACTCAGCTCAGGCATACTCTTGCGAATCTTATCAATCAAATCAATCTTCTGAATTCTTGCATTAGGAAATAACTTCAATAAATATGTCACAACTCCCTCATTCTCCTCTGGCTCCAATGTACAAGTAGAATAGACCATGCTTTTACCATGTTTAAGAGCCTTAAAAGCTGATACAATCAGTTCCCTCTGTACAAAAATACACCTCTTAACCTTATCCATACTCCAATATCTCAAAGGCCTTGGAGCACTCAAATTAATTAACCCCTCTCCACTGCATGGAGCATCAAGCAAAATATTATCAAAATATGTCGGATACTTATGCCCAAAATCATTTCCATCACTAAGTGCTATTCTAATACTATCAGTCCCAAACTGCTTAACCACATCTTTAAGATCATTAACTCTCTTCATATCAATATCGTTTGCTAAAATAGATGCTTCTCCACCTGTTAAATCAGCAATATATGTACTCTTACTGCCAGGAGCCGCACACATATCCAATATCTTCTCTCCTTTTTTAGGATTTAGTATTAAAGTTGCCAAAATACTAGACAAATTCTGAATGTAATATTTACCCTCAGCATACTCAACACTCTGTGATACCTCCGATTTGTCTTTATTCCTTACAAAAAAAACATCATCTGCCCAGGGAATTTCTTCCAGTTCATATCCTTTCTTTATCAATGATCTCTTTGTCTCCTCATTGTTTCCTTTAAGTGAATTAAGTCTTATGGTTGTAATTGCTCTTTCTGAAAAAATATTTTTAATCTTTCCTCTTGGGACCATTAAAATACTAGCAATTCTTGAATAGAAAACATCATCCTTTGTGTAATATTTCACAGGAGTATTTCTATTAAACCT
This sequence comes from Candidatus Dojkabacteria bacterium, assembly GCA_041828405.1. Lineage (GTDB taxonomy): Bacteria > Patescibacteriota > Dojkabacteria > SC72 > SC72 > UBA5232. The sequence goes on along the minus strand of JBHAMS010000016.1, from coordinate 5,352 downwards.
ATCTCTACTTCTCTTGTAATTTGATCTCTTCTTCTTTTTCATAACTCCCCCTTCAAATATTTAATAATACTACCAATAACTAAGCTTGTACTCTCTGTTCTTAAAATGTTCCCATTAAGTTTAACAAAAGAGAAACCTAAGTTTTTGAAAATATCTATATCTGAATAATCCCAGCCCTTCTCTGGACCGATTGCTATATATACTGGTTTGGAAATATTGCAGGAGCTTAGATAATCTCTTAGATTTTTGGGATTCTCAACCTCTGTGGTTGCTAGGCAAATTCTGATACTGTTAGGTACTAGGTTTTGTTCTGTGAGTTGAGATATCTTTATTGGTTTCTCTATGATTGTTGGAAATATATTTCTTGATTGCTCTGTTGCATCTCTGACCAATTTATTCCAATATCCATAATTTCTAACAGCCTTGCTTCTCTTGCATAATGAGTACTTAGATTCTATTGGAATTATTCTTTCAATACCAATTTCAACACTTTTCTCAATGAAGTAATTAAATTTACTTTCATTGCTAAGTGATTGAATTATCGTTATATCTGGAGTGTACTCAGATTCTCTTGGACCGAGGTCTTCTACAATGTGTATTTCTACAGAATTAGGCTTTATTTCTGTGATTTGTCCAAGAAATCTCCTCTCGTATGTTTCTATCTCTACAATATCCTCCTCTGAGAGAGTGTTTTTTCTAATTATATTTCTGCTATCAGTGTCTGAGAGATATGTTAGATCGTCCAACGACAGTTTATGTCTTACAAAGAATTTTTCCATTCCGTATTATATCATTTTCTGTAGTATTATTTCTTTAATTCCAATATACTGGTTGTATGGATCAAAGATACAGAGTTGCATTGATGTTGTTAGCGGTTGTTTGTATTTTTAATATATTTACAGGTTTCTTGTTGTTGTACAAAAATCGAAATCCTGAGCCTCTGCAGATGTACAGTGGAAATGTTTCTGAAAATATCTCTATGAAGGATGAGGAGATTGTTAATGTCGAAACCTCTGAGAGTGTTTTGGAGGAGAAAAAACTTAGTAATTTGGATTTCCTTCGTTTTTGTTACAATGATATTTGTAAAGAGGTAAGTTCTTCTGTCTTTGAGAGTTGGTTTGTTGATGGGAGGTTGGATAGGGATGTTGTTCAAGATTATATAGATACTGAAGTTCGTGGGTATTTTCAACCATTTTATGATGTAAAGAAAGTTGTTAAGAATAGGAAGGGTGAGTTTTATAGCAGGGTTTATGATAATGTTCCTAATTATTCTACACTGTATGATCAATTATTTTCGAAATTTACTAATGGTGTAAGAGATATTACTGTTGTGATTTCTAGTATGGTGTATGCAGGTACAGACGGAGAATTTGCACAAAAATATATTGAAGTAGATAGTTCGCAACAAAAGTTGTATGTGTGGAATACTAGAAGTATCGAGAAAGTTATTGATCTTTCTGGTCCAAGGTACGATTCTGAAGTTCATGGAGTTTTTACGGTTGTTGATAAAGGATTGGAGCCAATTGCTCCTGGAAATAAGTATATGCCTTACTGGTTAGCTTTCTACTATGAACCAACTAAAGAAGCTTGGTACGGTTTACATGGGTTGATATGGATGTATAGGGCTGATGGTAGTAAATGGATAGAGCCTACTAGTAATATAGGTGTCAGAATTAGTGGAGGTTGTATTAGGATGGTAGTTGAAGATGCCAAATATCTGTATGAGAGATTTGAAAGGGGGGACTATATTTTGATTCACCCATAGCTTGTATTTTGTGTGGATATTAAGTATATATAGTTATCTAAACAGTATTGCTTCTGTTGTGAGTGGTGTCGTTTTAAGAACGAGAAATAGAAGTGAGTAAGTTTCTGTATTGTAACAAGTTGTAATACTCTGTATTATATTTAACAATGAAAATTGCCAAGCTACCGAAAAGAAAGACATTGAGTAATCTGTTACTTGCGATAATAGTGTTGGGTCTTCCTCTACTTATTTTTGCAACATACAAGATCACTCAGTTGATCATAAATGCAAATGCAGATACACATCCGAGGAATGTTGTTTTGAGTAATCTCACCCCTTCTTCCATAACTATTTCGTGGACAACTGATAGTCAGGTTGTTGGGTATATTATTCCGATCAAAGGTGGTAAAAGGATGTCTCAAATACTTGATTCTAGGGATTCCAAGAAGAGGTATACGCATTATGTTGAATTGACTGAATTGGATCCTGATACGAAATATGATTTCATAATCAAGTCTGGGTCTGATGAGTATACACAAGAAGATGGAAAGAATTTTACTTTTACGACAGCACCAATCTCCTCTGAACAAGTTACGCCAAATGCTGTATATGGAAGGATTTCTGCTGATGCTGCGAGTGATACAATAATATATGTTTTGACTAAAGATAAGTTGAGTTATCCTTCTTCTGATAAAGTTCCCAATAATGGTGGTTGGTCTGTAGATATCTCTGCTCTTAGAAAAATTGCTGACAACTCTATAACAAAAATTGAAAATTCTACGGATCTTGTGGTTATTGCAGTGTCTGGTACTGGGAAAGGCGGTGTCATAGAGGGAAAACCATCGGTAATTCTTGATTCTCAAGGTGGGTTGAAAGAACAAATAACGATCAGTGAAAGAACAGATTTGTATGGATATTTCCCAGATGAGGCTAAGTTGCAAATTCCAGAAAGTGTTGTTCCAACACCAACGCCTACGCCGACACCTACCCCAACACCAACACCTACCCCGACTCCAACACCTACCCCGACTCCAACACCTACCCCGACTCCAACACCAACTCCTGAACCAGAGGAGGAAGAATTTGTTAGGAAATATAGGATAGTTCAGCAATTAAAATGGATAGACATGTTCTCCTCTACATCATCGACAAGTTCATCTGTGACATCTAAAACAGGTGCTGAAAGTATACGAGTTTCAAATACCACAGATACAGGTTTTACTGTAAGTTGGGTGTCCAAGGATAAAGAAATAGGGACTGTTAGTTATGGTACAAGTAAAACTTCTTTGACGAAAAGTGTTCGTGATAGTCGTGACGGTATTGCGACACAAGGGAAATATTATGTACATAATGTAAATATCTCTGATTTGCAACCAGATACGACATATTACTATGAAGTCAAGTCTGGTAGTAGCACATATGATAATGGGGGAAGCAAGTATACACTTAAAACTGTTAGTACACCTAGTTCTCCTCCTGCATTTGAGGCTATCAAAGGAACATTAAGTAATATGCCAACTGGTGCTGACGGAGTTATCTTTGGAAGCATTAAAGATGAAGATGGTGCAGGTACAAGTGGTGAAAGTCTTGAAGTTTCGTCTTTGATTAGCGAAAACAGTATCTTCTCTCTTACAATTTCGAATGCTCTCACTCAAGGTGGGTCTGGATTTTTTGAATATACATCTGGTGATAAATTGACTCTTGATATTATGACAACGGTTAAGAGTACTTCTATGACTGTAGATATTGCTGATTCACAGGATTCAGATATTACTGTTGATTTCTCTAAGATGAAAGATGAATCATCATCTACAAATATAACTTCATCTGTGGTTAAAAGATTGTCTAATTACGGTATTGTTGGGGCAAGCGATGGTACTTCCTTGCCTGTAACTAACCCTTCAGTGTCTGTCTCTACAACATCTGGAACATATACTGTCTCATCGACTGGGGCAACTATTCCAAAAACTGGAATTTTTGATACTCTACTTTATCCAGTATTAGTAGCTATTACTTTAATTATTCTTGGAATTGTAATATACTTATGGTCGTCGAAAGTAGGAAAAAAGAAAGCTAAGATGAAAGAGAGGATATGATGAAAAGGAAGCGTAATAAAAAGGCGGTATACCTTCTTCTGTTTTTGACAGCTTTTTCTTTTGGGGCTATTAAGATACTCAGGAGGATTGAGGATGATTTGAAAGCTCAAGGTAGAGTGGAAAATATAGCTCAGGATTCTCAGAGTTGTGGTAGTAATGGTGCCAGCCTTGCTCTCAACTCTCTTAATAATGAGAGCAATTATCAGGTTATTGAGTTACCAGAATCTGAGACGGTTAAAGTGTCTTCCGTGGGGCAGACGGTAAAAGGAATTACTTCTCCAGTGAGTTGTTCTGCTGGTTTTAGCAATATGCTCAGATTAAATGAAGCGGAAGTTTGTATGGATGGTAGTGGTGATCTCAACTATGAGGGTGGAGAGGAAAAAAGCGGTGAAGTTTTGGTCAGTAAAGATGCTAGATTTGAGCTTATTGAAGTATGGTATCCTTTAGCATTTTGGTTAGGTAATTTCGAATATATCGATAGTAACAAAAATATTGTAAATGCTAATACTGCATATAGGGGAAATGGAGAACAAATAGATGAAAACTATCAGGCGAGAAATCTTTCTCCAAAGGAGGCTAATACATTTAGACAGGAAATATCCGATACTGTAAGGCAGAATTTTGCATTGGAAGGAATGGTAGATGCGTCTCCAAATGAGGGGAAGGAGCAGAATACTGGAAAATATGTTGTTAGAAATGTTAATGATGCTGTTTGTGCTTGTAATCCTGATGTAGCTGTTTCAGATTACAATGTTGGGAAGAGTAATTATATTGCGTCTGATAAAATTTACGGAGGTTATTGGAGAATGCAGGTGCCAAAAGGAGATAACTATGATAATAATAGTGATAGTAGTTGTACAAAAGAAGATCAGATTAGGTATGAAGAGTTGAAAGATGGTGTTGTTAATGCTTGTACTAACACTCTTGCTTTTATTAAAGGTTTCTTTCATGAAATATTTGCTCCTGATATGTGGGATGGTTGTAAAAATGGTGTTTGCGTAGATACTACAACTGTTAATGCTAATGGAGAGTGTACTGAGCGTGTCAAAACCAATGAGTGTATTCGTGCGGAAGGTATTACTGTAAAGATGCCGTCTATATTTGGTGATCCATACAAATGCACAACAGATCTTTGTGCAAATGCTTTCCTTACATATTTGCAAAGAGCATCTCTTGATCCTTCTACTGCGGCTGGTAAGAAAGTCAAGTCTAAGAATACTGATGAGAGTCTTACTTTTTTTGTAGCTACTAAGTGTAAAGTTCAAGTTGTTCAAACAAGTGAAATAATTACAGTCAAGTGTTTATGGGATGCCTCTCCTTTACTAGCTAATTACAACCTACAGAAAAAGGATCATGCTCCGAGAAGTGATAATGAACAGGCTAGATCTATTGATTATCCAAAGACTTTTGATGCTTATTGGAAGAATACAGATAAAGCTATAACTGAATCTGCGAAGTATTACAAATTACCGTCATATATAGATTAAGTTATATTTATAATATTTTAATTAT
>JBHAMS010000015.1:0-18088 GCA_041828405.1 Candidatus Dojkabacteria bacterium | reverse complement strand
TTTGTAATCCTTCTCCGTGAGAAAAACATCTTGCTTGTTATTCCCACGATTATACACATGGTAAAACCCATTCCTTACATAAAGCTTTTCAACTTTCTCCTTTCTCATACCAAAAGTTTACAATACAAAAATGAAATTTTTCTGAACGAAGGCTAGGCCTAGGCAAGGCCTCCCAGAAGCCCAAAGCTTTTCTCTTGGTAAAGCCGTCTTTTTTAGGTGTGGCAAAGATGAAAATTTTCTGTACAGAGGCAAGGCCTAGGTGAGGCCTGGCAGAGAATGTGGTATAATCACCCAACACTTTGACCCAGCATCACTGGTGAGTGGCGGAAAGAAAGCTTTTTGGCGAGTAGAATCCGACGGTTTGGTCTCCGAGATAAGGACTGTGCCATCTACATTTGTTGTGTATGGCAAAAGAGGGAGTTCTAGTAATGGAACTCTAAAAAAGGGTGGTATCGCGATAATTCGCCCCTTAGTGAATCTCTGTATATTTCTAGGATAGCAGAAATTCATTAGGGGGCTTTTCTATTTTAATTAAACATACAAAAAAATGAGTAAAGCAGAGAGATTAAAGTCAGTACAACCAAATGTTGATACTGTCAAAGTTGAGAAGGAGGTAATGAAATTTTGGGAGGATAAGGGAATTTTGCAAAAATATCTAACAAGAAATGTAGGAGCAAAAGAAAAGTTCTCTTTCATAGATGGTCCAATAACTGCAAACAATGCGATGGGAATACATCATGCATGGGGTAGGACATACAAGGATATCGTGCAGAGATACAAGAATATGCAGGGCTTTGAGCAGAGATTCCAAAATGGCTTTGACTGTCAGGGACTTTGGGTTGAAGTAGAGGTTGAAAAAGAGCTTGGGTTCAATAGCAAGAAGGATATCTTGGATTACGGTTTGGGGAATTTTACGAAGAGGTGTATTGAAAGAGTTCAGAAATTCTCAGGAATCCAGACGAAGCAATCTAAAAGACTTGGTATGTTTATGGATTGGGAGAATAGTTACTATACGATGTCAAAGACAAATAACTTGTACATATGGAACTTTTTGAAGGCTTGTCATGAGAAAGGTTTGCTCTACAAGAATAAGTCTGCAACTACATGGTGTCCTAGATGTGAGACTGGACTTTCACAACATGAGCAGGCTGATGGATACAAGATGGTTACAGATACGGCTTTGTATGTGTTTTTCAAATTGAAAGGTGAGGAGAATAGCTATGTATTGGCTTGGACTACAACACCTTGGACTCTCAGTGCAAATGTCTTGTTGGCAGTAAATCCTGTATTGCAATATGTGAGGACAAATATTGATGGTAAGAATGTATATCTTGGTCTTGATGCTGCCAAGAGATTGAATATTTCTGAGTATGAGGAGGTTGATGTCCAGAAGGAGCTTGTTGGTAGAGAGTATGAGTCTCTCTTTAATATTCCTGCTCAGCAGAATGTTAAACACAGTATTGTTGAATGGGATTTAGTTGAAGCTACAAGTGGTTCTGAAGTTGTACATATTGCTCCGGGTTGTGGTCAGGAGGACTATGAATTAGGTTTGGAGCTTGGTGCTGATATGATTTCACCAATTGATAGTGCGGGTAAGTTTACAAAAGGATATGGTGATTTAGATGGTTTGTATGCTCACGATGTTGCACCTATGGTCATAGAGAAGTTGGAAAAGGAAGGGCTTCTCTACAAGAAGGAGGAGTATGAGCATAGCTATCCGCACTGCTGGAGATGTGGTACGAAATGTCTGTTTAGATTGGAGGATAACTGGTTCTTAGATGTGCAAAAGATTAAAGAAGACTTGAAGAAAGCTACTTTGGAGGTGAAATGGAATCCGGAATTTGTTGGAAAGAGAATGTTGGGTTGGTTGGATAGTATGGGTAATTGGATGATTAGTAGAAAAAGATTTTACGGATTGGCTTTGCCGTTTTATGAGTGTGAGGAGTGTGGAAATTTCCATGTTGTTGGCAGTCTTGAGGAATTGAAGAAATTAGCTGTTAAGCCTGAAATGGTTGATGAATTGGAGGATATCCATAGACCATGGATTGATGATATTGAGATTAAATGTCCTAAATGTGGGAAGAGTGTTAAGAGAATTGCTGATGTTGGTGACTGTTGGCTTGATGCTGGAGTTGTACCTTTCTCTACATTGAAGTATTTGGACGACAGAAAGTATTGGGAGAAGTGGTTTCCTGCAGATTTCATAACTGAAATGATTGAGCAAGTCAGACTTTGGTTCTACTCTATGCTTGTTTTTGGTGTTGTGCTTGAGAATAAAGCACCGTATTCTGAGGTTCTTGGTTTTGCTGAGGTTAGAGATGAGAATAACGAGAAAATGAGTAAGACCAAGCCAAATTATGTGAAGTTTGATGATGCGGCTGACAAGGTAGGTTCTGATTTGATTAGGTGGAATTATGCAGGAGCTTCTGTTGGTGCGAATATGAGATTTGGTTGGCCAACACTTGAGGATACCAGGAGAAGATTCTATCTTCCACTTTGGAATTCTTACAATTATTTTGTTACATATGCAAAATTGCATAATTTTGATGTGAGTGAGTACTCTGTGGAGAAATTAGAAAATCCAATGGATAGGTGGGTTGTTGAGAAGACAAAAGAGCTTGTTGGTAATGTTGTGAAGTCTTTAGATGCATACGGTATGTGTACTGCCTCTAGGGATATTGAAGAGTATGTTAAAGATTTATCTCAGTGGTATATCAGAAGAGGGAGAAATAGGTTTAAGAGTGGTGATGTTGATGCACTTGGTACTTTGCATTACTGTCTTGTTTCTCTTTCAAAGCTCATTGCTCCATTTATGCCATTTTTAGCAGAGGAGATGTATCAAAATCTTGTTGTGAATTATGAATTAGCAGATGCTAAGGAATCGGTTCATCTTTCAGATTTCCCTGTTGTGGAGAAATATAATGAAAATATTTTAATTGAAATGAGAAATATTAGGGAGATTTGTTCTAATGGTTTGAAGGCAAGAGAGATTGCTAAGGTTAGTTTGAGACAACCATTGGGTAAAGTTTACATTGGTAGTGATGATGAGCTTACAAAGAGTATTGTTGGTGATGAACTTAACAGTAGAGAGGTTGTTTACTCAAAGGAGAGTGTAAGTGGTGAAGGTTTGTTTACTTCTGGTGATGGTTCTAAATTTGTAACGATTGATAGTAATTTGACAGATGAGCTTAAAGAGGAGGGAATGATAAATGATTTCCTTAGAAGGTACAGGGATCTTCGTAAAAGAAAAGGCTTGAAGATGGATGATTCTGTTTCATTAAGTTTGAAGATTGAAGATGAGGGTTTGCTCAATTTGCTCAAGAAGTATACACAGGAAAACTTGGAGGAACTACATGCTACGAAGGTAGTGTTTAATGAAGATGGTAAGGAGTATAGTGATACTCTAAAAGTTTTAGGAAATGATGTGTTAGTAAATATGCAGGAGGTTTAATCCTCTTGTATATCAACCTCTATTCCTGTTATCTCTGTGAAATTTTTGGAGGCGGTTTTTAATGAACAGCCTCCAGATACTGCTAATTCTCCAATAATACTTCTTGTTGCACTATCGAGCTGTTTCTCTATACTTACAGGTATCAGTCTTCCCTCTTTCTCTCTACTTTTTTTTATGAAATTGCAGTACTGTATTATCTTTATTGAATCTTCAATATTTGGACTTCCTTCAAGATCTTTAAACATACTCAGCATTATGTTGAAATCTTTTACTTTAGGATTCGTTGCTGGATTTTTCTTTAGTTCCTTTATTGCTTCCTTAATATCTTTTGATGGCAATACTAACCTTATGCCTAATTCCTCAATATTATCAACAGGAGTTGAAATTCTAAGAGGATTTGTAATTAGTTCAAATTCAAAGTATTTCTTAATCTCTCCGTTAAACTCAATATCTTTTTCATCTCTAACCCACCCAGCACCGTGTGATGGATAGTAAACTTTTGATCCTACTTTTAATGCCATATCTCAAAAGAGTAAAATGTTATGTAACACTACTTAATTATACCATAAATTGTGGTAATTTATCTCCCTAAGATATATACTAGCAGTATGGGAAAAAGAATTTTAACAGGAATTAAGCCAACTGGAGATATGACTCTTGGCAACTATATTGGGGCAATTCTTCCATTGCTGGAGCTGCAGAAAGAATCTGATGATATTTTTCTTTTTGTTGCTGATATGCATGCTTTGACAATTCCTCAAGATGTTGCACTTTTGAGGGAGAGGATTAAAAAATTTACAGCTATGTATCTTGCATGCGGTATTGATCCACAGAAGGTTACTATGTATGTGCAGTCAGATAATGAATATATTCCATGTATTTCATGGATATTGGAGTGTAATACTAGTTACGGTGAGGCTAGTAGAATGATTCAGTTCAAAGAGAAGAGTAAGGATAGTGCGACTTTCTCTGTTGGGCTTTTGACATATCCTGTGTTGATGGCAGCTGATATTTTGTATTGTGATACTGATTATGTCCCTGTTGGAGTTGATCAAAGACAGCATGTTGAGCTTGCTAGGTATATTGCTGAAAGGTTTAATTCTAGGTATGGAGAGATATTTAAGTTGCCTGAAGCAATGTTGAGGGAGGGTGCTAAGATTCGTGATCTGAAAAATCCTGCAAAGAAGATGAGTAAGTCTGAGGAGAGTCCTAACGGTGTTATTTCTATGTTTGATAGTAAAGATGAGGTTGTTAGAAAGATTATGGGTGCTACAACGGATTCTGATTCTTCTATCAGGTTTGATGAGGAGAACAAGGCGGGGATTTCTAATTTACTTTTGATTGCATCTGTTATTGAATCTTTGCCAATTTCTGAAATTGAGAAGAATTTTGATGGTAAGAGTTATGTTGATTTTAAGAAATATGTTGCTGAGATTACATCTGCTAGGATTGCTGATATACAGAAGAGGTATGAGGTGATTTTGAAAGATGGTGAGTTGGAGAATTTACTTAGGCATGGTGCTGATATCTCTCGTAATTTGGCTAGAGAGAAATATTTGAAGATGTGTGAAAGGGTGGGCTTGGGTATTTAATTTCAATTGTTTTTGATGGTTGGATGAATATTGTTGTAATTGGTGGTGGTACAGGTACATCTGTTGTTTTGGAAGGGTTGAAGAGTCACAAGGATCTAAATCTCTCTGTTATTGTTGGTATGATGGATGATGGTGGTAGTAATTCTGTTATTCGTGATGAATTTGGTCTTTTGCCATTGAGTGATGTTAGAAAGTCAATTATCGCACTTGCTGATAGTGGGAATAACGAGGTTTTGAGAAAACTGTTTATGTATCGTTTCTCTTGTGGTGAGGGTATTAAGGGGCATACTTTGGGTAATCTTTTGATGATTGCGATGTCTGATATTCTTGGCTCTGAGATTGAGTCTATTGAGATGTATAAGAATATTTTTGGGGTGAGTGGGAATATTATTCCTGTTACCATTGATAAGGTGAATCTTGTTGCACAGTATAGTGATGGTAGTAGTATTGTTGGTGAGCATTTGATAGATGAGCCGAGTGAGGATAAATGTATAACTAAAATTTCTCTTGATAGTAAGGCTATTGCTACAAATGAGGCTGTTAAAGCGATATTAGAGGCAGATTATATTGTGATTGGTCCTGGTGATATTTATACAACTATTCTTCCAAATATTCTTGTGAATGGTATACCTGATGCTTTGCAGAAATCTTCAGGAAAGATTATATATATTACCAATCTGATGAGTAAGATTGGACAGACTAGGGGAAAGAAGCAATCTGAACTTCTTAAGATAATTGAGAAATATGTTGGTAGGAAAGTAGATTATGTGCTTGTGAATGATGGGAAAGTTCCTCAGAGTGCATATAAAAGGTATCTGGAAGATGGTGAGGATATTATTGTTGATGATTTAGTTGATAGTAAGAAGAGGAGAGTGATTCATGCGGATATTGTTGCTACGGGACTTGTGAAGAAAGATAAGGGTGATGTGCTTGTTAGGAGTTTAGTTAGACATGATAGTGGGAAGATAGCTAAGGAGCTTTGTAAGATATTTCATGGTGGGAGAAATAAGTTGGTGGCATATTTAACCTCACTTCTCTCCATGTATAAGGATTAGGTTTTCACCTAGATCTTTTTGTTTGATACTTTTGAAATCTTTTAGATATTTTAATAAGTTGGTTAGCTTTGATTTTTTAGTCGGGTGATACTCTACTATTATATTTTTTACCATTGCAAGCTTTCCTGTATTGTAGATATCTTTAATTATTTCTAATTCAGCTCCCTCTGCATCTATTTTAAGTAAATCTATGTCTTTGTTGATGTATGTGCTTAATTTTTTAGTTTTTACAATTATTGGTTTGGTTAATTGTTTTCCATTCCATGCATTTTTTGTGAAGCTTGATGTTGAGAATGCACACTCGCCTGATGTGTCTATGTATAGCTGTCTGTTGGTATTGTTTAATCCTACTGCTATGTTGTGAAGGGTAACATCTTTTATGTCGTTTGAATATATGTTTTCTTCTAGTATTGGAAATGTGTTTGGGTTTGGTTCAAATCCTGTGATGTTTGCTTTCGGATATATTGTTTTGAAGTAGAGAATGCTTAAACCTATGTGTGAGCCTATATCAAATATTGTTGGAGATTGATTTTTTATGTTTGTTTTGTATATTTCCTCTTGGAATATTTCTTTTGAGAGTATTTTGAATTCTTCTTTTGAAAGGTAAGTTATTTGGTATTTGTTTAGTTTTGTTGTTTTTGGAAACATTTTTAGAAAAAAAAAGAGCCTGAATACTCAGGCTCCTAAAAATTATTTAGCAATTTCATTCATGACATACTGTACTTTCATTGCCCAGCTTTCTGCTGATGGAGGACAGTAATATCTACTGATGAGTTTTGGTGTTGTTAATCCTTTGCTGTAATATATGGAGAGTCCTTTTGTGACAGTCCATATTCCTTCTTCCCAGCTTCCAAAAGTCATTTTACCCCAACCCCATGCATTGTGAGGTCTGAAGTTGTATAGACCTCCACTTGATTCAATTATGGATATTGAAGCAACTAATCTGTAGTCTATGCCGTAGTGATCTGCTGCTGTTACAAACTCTTCTGCATATTGTGCAAGAGGTGATCTTCTTCCAGTTAAGTAAGCTCTGATTCTTCCAACTTGATCAGGATTTGGCACATATTGTGGTGTTTGTTCTTCTACTGTTTCAGATATGTTTATGTCTGTTTCTAGAGCTAATTCTGATACTGCTGGTAGTATTGCAGTTATTTCATCTCCTTGATTTGCTTGTACTAATTCAAATGTTGCTTTGTTGGAGAGTGTGTTTAGTAGTAAACCTGTAAACAACATTCCACTTATGATTGCTAATGCTTTTTTACTTTTTAAGAGCAAATATTTCATAGATTTGCTTTTTAACTTATTTAAGTAACACAGCTATATTATACCACATAACAACCTATAGTATCTAGCTCTATAGTTTGTATACATATAGTTTTAGATTATCATGAATTTTTAAGAAATGCACTAAATATTTCTGAATTTTAGCTAGTAATTTCTTTGTAAGTGAAATTTGCATTTTCAGGTGCAGTAATTGTTCCTTCTTTTGTTTCTACGAAGGCATCTTGTGGACAAGTGATACCAGTGCTTTCTATTCTTTCAATAGTAATACTGATACTAGGAGATTTGCTTGTATCAACTATGACATTGAAATTTCTAACGCAACCACCTAAAGGTTCTGTGATGATATATGACCATTTATTGCTACCTAAGTATTTAACATCACGAGAAGATTGCTGTGGCATTTTTTCAGAAATAACTGTTTCTTTGTAAGTGAAATTTGCATTCTCAGGTGCAGTAATCGTTCCTTCTTTTGTTTTTACAAAAGCATCTTGTGGACAAGCCACACCAGATGTTTGTTTCTTTTCAATTGTAATTGTAATATTAGGAGATTTGCTTGTGTCAACTTTTACATTAAAATCTCTAGTACAATCTCCTAAAGGTTCTGTTATGAAATATCCCCATTTATTGCTACCTAAGTATTTAACATCACGGGAAGCTTTTTGTGGAACTTTTTCAGAAATAACTGTTTCTTTGTAAGTGAAATTTGCATTCTCAGGTGCTGTAATCGTTCCTTCTTTTGTTTTTGCGAAGGTGTCTTGTGGACAAGCCACACCAGAGCTTTGTTTCTTCTCAATTGTAATTGTAATATTAGGAGATTTACTTGTGTCAACTTTTACATTAAAGTCTCTAATACAATCTCCTAAAGCCTCTGTAATAGCATATGACCATTTATTATTACCTAAATATTTAATATCACGACCAGGTTGTTTTGGAAGTTTATCATTGTCTATTTGTCTTGCAACTTTACCGTTACTTGTATTTATTGATTCTGTCTTCGATTTTTTAAAAGCACGGTACAAAGCTAACCAAGCATGAAAATCATCAAGATCTAGTTTGTTATCCGCTGTCAGATCTGCCACTTTAGAATAGTATTTTGGATCTTTTCTATTATTCTTTATATGATCATACAAAACTCTGAAATCATCCAAGTCTATCTCATTATCCGAATTTAAATTAGCTTTATTAAATTTAGAATCAAGCTTTTCAGTCCTAGCACTGCTTCTTGAATCAAAAGATGAAGATGAGAAAGAAATAATTACAAGTGGAGTTAGTAAAGCAAATGCAAACAACAAAAGCCAAACCATTTTCGTTCTCTTAAAATGGATATTCATGTTCTAAATAAATTACCATTATATTGTAGAGTCTGTCAATATAGCTTGATGTTTTAGATACCACTATTTTTTATTTTATGTTACTATTGTGCAGTATGAGAGCTTCTTTAAGTGTTTCTAAAAGGGAGAGAAAGTCTTCAATGTTTACATTTTCTTTCTTTTTGAAATTGTTCTTGTTGTCTTTTATTCCTACCCTTTGCTTTTTGTTTTTTGAGTTTAGAGGTGATATTTCTTCATTGTTTTATGCTTTTACTGGTAAGTATAGAATTGTTTACAATACTTTTTCATACTCTTTTGATGGTGATTTTAATCAAGTTGTTTTGAAGGAAGAGATTGAGAGAAAGCTTGGGAGTGTTGTGTTTAATGGTAAGAAGAGGTTTGAGTTGTCTAGTGGTGATACCGATTTGGTTATTAGTAGTAGGAAGAAAGATGGTTTTGTTGAGATTTATTCTTCTGATTATATACCTGTTGGTCATTTTTATTCTTTGGTGAGAAATGTTAGTTTGAGTGATGTTGGTAGGAGGGTGTTGGTGCTTGATGATTTAGTTTTGTCTTCATTGATGGCGAATGGTTTTACTTCTGTTGAGAAGGTAGGTTCTAATGAGGAGTTGATTTCTCTGCTTGAGAAGGATAGTGAGGCTATTGGTTTTGTTAAGTTTGGTGATTTGGATAGGAGGTTGAAGGTTCTTTCTTTTGATGGTAGTTATTATCTTGATGGTGATAGTGGTGCTTTTTCTGTTGGTTTGTATGTTTTGGGTCGTGATGATTATGCTGTGAGTGTTTTGAGAGGTTTTTTGAGTGGGAGTGATTCTAATGTGTTTGAGAGAGAGGCTCTTGTGAAGTTGAATATGGGAGGTGTTGTGGCTATGGCTAGGAGGCTTATGTCTAAAATGCTTGCTGTTGGTAGTACTACTTATCCTGCTGATGTTATTGGTCCTTTTCTTGCTGATGCTGATCTTACTCATGTTTCAAATGAGGTTTCTTTTTCTACTGGTTGTGTTAATCAGGCTGGTTTAAGGTTTTGTTCTAAGGATACTTTTATTGATGCTTTGATTAAGAGTGGTGTTGATATTGTTGAGCTTACGGGGAATCATAATAACGATTATGGTAGTGGGAATAATACTTTTAGTATAAATTTGTATAAGGAGAAGGGGATTGATTATTTTGGTGGGGGATTGGATAGTCGTGATGCTTCTAAGATTTTGTATAAGGAGGTTAAGGGTATTAAGTTGGCTTTTGTTGGGTATAATTATTATGATTCGTTGTATAGGAATTCTTTGGTTTTGGCTGGTGATGATCATGCTGGAGCAAATAGCTTTTCAGATGAGAAGTTGGAGAGTGATGTTAGGGAGGCGAAGAGTAATGCTGATGTTGTTATTGTTACTTTTCAGTTTCAGGAGTGCTACTGTTATCCTGATGGTGATGTTGTTTATCCTATTTGTTACAAGCCTTTGGCAAATCCTAATCAGAAGGAGGTTTTTAGAAGAGCTGTTGATTTGGGTGCTGATATTGTAGTTGGTACACAGGCTCATCAGCCACAGACTTATGAGTTGTATGGCAATGGTGTTATTTTTTACGGTTTGGGTAATTTGTTTTTTGATCAGGATAATTGGATTGGGACTAGGCAGGGTTTGATTTTGTCTAGTTATTTTTATGATGGTAAGTTGTTGCAGTCTAGGTTGTCTGCTACATATATGGGGTCTGATTTGCAACCGAGGTTGGCGACTGAGAAGGAGGCTGATTTGTTGTTTAATTTGTTAAAGGAGGCTAGGGATTGATCTAGGATTGTTAGTATTACTTTCATGTTGGTTAGGTTGTTTGGTCCTGCTTTTGGTGTTATTTGTGGGTCTTGTTCTATTTGTTTGAGTATGTTTTGATTGATGTTGTATGTGTCTTGTATATATTTGTAATGGTCTATGTTTTCTTTGTGTATTGATTGCATTATGTAGTTTTTGTTGTGATTGAAGATTGTTTGTTCAAATATATTCTTTTGATCTGTGTGTTTTGGTAGGAATATTGTTGGTACTCTGTCTGTTGAAATTTTTTTGACTAGGGAGAGGTTGCTTGCTGTCACATCTACGGGGTATCCATTTATGTAGAAGTCTATGCCTTGTAGATCTTCATCTCCTGTTGCTAACTTTATGTTTTCTGAACCCACAATTTCTGAGTATGCTTGGTAGAATACTGATTCTGAGAGTACACCTGTGAGACTTATTGGGTAGAGGTATTTTGTATTTTCTTGGTATTCTTCTAGGTCTTGGAATTCAGTAAATTTTTCATTTTGGTATTGGGAATTGGTTGATGTTTCAAGTCTGTAACTTGTTATGTTTAGTGCAGTTGTTAATATTTCATTGTTGTTTTGTTCTGTTCTTTCTTTTTCCAATGTCCTGTATTATATGAAAAAGGGCCTTGATTATCAAAGCCCTTCTGCTTATTTGCTTGATATACCTTTAATCTACTGTCTTTATGAATACTCCCTCTTGATCTGTTACTGTTAATACATCACCAAAAGTGTTGTTTGAAAGATCTTTTATTGCATACCTAAAAGATGAAGTATCCTGACTCCATTGGGCAATTTGTGTGATTTTTTCATTCTTTTTCATTATGTCTGTAGAGGATTTATCACCCTGATCTACAACTGATGATGTTGGTACGAGATTCCAGCCTACAAACTCATTTATGTTTATTTTTTTTGTCGTAACAACTTCTTGTACAGGTATATCTACATCGTCAATGGATTGTATGAGGTATGCTTCATTTTGGAGTAGTTCAAAATCTTCTCCACTTATTGTGCCATTTTCATATTTAATTATTTTTTCCCATACATTGTTTTTTAGTAATCCTACTGCTGATATTTTGTTGTTTGATAGCGTTATCAATTGTTTTGCTGTTTTTATCCTTGTTCCATCAGGATTGACTAAGTAGTGTGCTTCTATGAAGTTTGTTCCTTTTGATAGTGCAAGCTTGCTTTCTTGTTTTTTACAATTCTCTTTTGTTGTACCAGATATGGTTGTACCATTTGCTTTCTTACAGTTGCTCTCTAGTTTGTATTGGAAGTTTCCTGATATGTCACAGCATACATATTCTGAATTACATGCTTCTTTTGTTGTCTCCTCTATGATGCCAAAATTGCTTTTCTTCATACACTCTTTTGCAGTTGTATATGTTCGTTTTGTTTGATTGTCGTAGAGACAACACACCTCAGTATCTTTTTTCTGTTTATTTTGCAAACAGGTTTCACCTACCGCAACAGTAATGGATGATCCATCTGGGTACATACATTCACATCCGTCAACATCTTTACACTCTCTTGTCCATTTCCATGCTTCGTTTACACTCATTTGGTCTTTATCTCTGTCTGACTTTTTGTAATCTCCTGTTATTAGTAGCTTGAATAGGTCTTCTCTTGCATAGTTGTATCCATCACTTGGAAACCACTTGTGCACATTTGTATTTATATCACTATTGTTTGCTGGTGGTGTCGTGTCTGTAGGTGGTGTTTGATTAGATGTAGGTGGTGTTGTAGTTCCATCATCTTTACATTGTGCTTCTGCTATATCTTCTCTTACATAGCCATTTTTGCCAGATTTAGGATTGTAACACTCATCTACATACTGCATGCTTTTCTTAACTTTGCCACTTTCAATTGTTACACAGCATCTTTTAGGAGTTTTTTCACTTTTCCATCCATTGTAGTAGCAGGTGTATCCATATGCTACAGTCATTCTTCTGTTTCCAGCACTTTCGTAATCACATTCACATCCATCTAAGTCTCTACAGTGTCTGGCTCTATTCCAATCAGAGTGATTGCTCACCAGCATACCGTCTTTTGTACTGTCTGTTGGATATTTGTAGAAATTTCCATCACATTTTGCATCGTTTGCTGGTCCACAGCAGTGTCCTTTGTTTTTTGCTGGGCATGGTTCTCCTGCAAGTACAAATGTTACAAATTTATTTTTGAAAGCTAGTAACTTCTCCTTTATCTTTGAAATTACTGGTGTTGTTCCTGTATATTCAGCATATTTTTTAAGTTCATACTCTTTCCCCTGTGAATCAAATGCCCATGTTCCGTGATCTTGTGTGTCCAACATTACATTTTCTTTTTCTAGTTCAGCTAGGTAGAGTGAATTTGTGTCTCCTGTTCCTGTTACTATTTCTGGTAAGTTTATACTGTTTGAAATTTCTTTTGTTTTGAATGTGAATGTTTCCTCCCAAGCCATATTTTCAGATTGTATTCTGAATGTGTATTTTGTATCAGATTTTAGTCCTGATATTCTTGCTGTGTATATCTTGTTGTTTGAGTTTTTATCTCCGAATTCTTTTACACTTTCTTCTCTTTTGTATATGCCAGAGCTTGATGATTCTTTGTAGTGCACTGTGTATTTGATGTTTTCTCTTTTAGCTATCCAGAAGAGGCTTGCCTCTTTTGTTGATATGTTTGCAGATATTATATTTGTTGGTTTTTCACTTAATATCTTTGTGGTTTTGTTGTTTTTGGATATGAGCATTATTGACAGAATGGTAGCCGTAATTACAACTACTGATATTCCAACTATTTTGCATATGAGTGTGCCTTTTTCTTTCATATTTGTTTTGGTTATTTTATTGTGTTTGTGCATACATATAATACAATATTTTATATATATTTTTAAGGATTGTTTGCTTTTAATTTAAGAAATACTGCATCGTAGTTGGATAGGCTGGTGTCTTCTCCTATGAGTTCGCCCTTTTCGTCTTTGATTGTGTATATGAAGCTGTTTCTTATGTTATCTAAAAGTGCCACTTGTTCTATGTTTTTGTATTTATCAATTTTGTATATTTGATGTGTGGTTAATCCTGCTTGTAGATCATTGGTTGGGATTAGTGACCATCCTTGTGCTGTTGGGATATTGGATGATGGGATTACTTTTATACCTAGAGTATCAAGCCTTAGGTTATTTTTAGATGTTACTAAATATACTTCTCCTTGTTTGATATCAAAGTCTGCTCCGTGTATGTTCCCATCTTTTAGAATGATTGTGTCTCCCCATCTGTTGTTAGCAAATTTGGATATTGTTATCACTGATTTTTCACTGATGTCTATGAATGTTTTGGCAGTTGTTAGAGGTACATCTGTTTTGTTATGTATTTCCTGCATTTGTATTATGTTGTATCCTGGTCTGAAATTGTATGATATTGTTTTTGAGTCGCATGTAGATCCATTTCTGTCATTTCGTATGATGTTTGTACCTGTACAGCTGTACTCATCTACAGTGTATAGTCCTTCGTTGGCAACTTGACAGCAGACTTTTTTAATCTCTTGTACTTCTTGGTTTGTTGTGCATTTTTGTCCATTTTTTATCTCTATTCTTTTTTCGTCTGGTTTTTGGTAATTGTATATACATATACAACCGTTTTTGTTTGTACAGTATCTGTTTTCATTGTTAACGACCATTTCATCTAGGTCTGGATTGTTGTTTGGATCTCCAGGTTGTGAAGATGGAGGGTTTGTATTTATGGATGGAGTAGGTGGTCTGTTGCCTCCAGTATTACCAACAACCTGTGTTGTGCCAGATGATGATCCTCCTGATGAGGATCCAGAACTTCCACCAGAGATTCCACCAGTTGTTCCACTACTTTCACAGGGAGCAACTGTTGTGTTGGTTGTGGAATCAAGACCTTTACATGGATTGTTGTCCACTGCTTTCGTAGATTTTCCTGGATATTTTAGGTCAAACAAGTTTTTACCTGTTAATTGGCAGTAATTTAGAGCAAGATTGTATGCATATGTGTTGTAAGCATAGAAATTATCGCCGCTATCTGCAATACATGCCAGTGCTTTTACACACTGTGTTCGTGTTTGTTGTTGTGTAAGATAGCTAAATGTTAGATTATTATTGTGATCTCGTGTGCATGTTTTTCCTCCTAGAGCTGTATTTATTGTAAAGGAGTCAAAATCTTTGATTGAAGATACATTTTCAGAATAATTTGCCCTTAGATACATTAAGTACTTGGAAGCTTTTTTGAAATTTGTAACAGATTCCTGAATTCCCTCTATTTCTTCTTTGCAAAGTCCAGCAATAGGTGGATTTTGATCATTAAGTACCTTTTCTAGAATTTTTTTACAGCTAAGACCTTTATTGGTCTCGTCAAGTATACTGAGAAGGTATGTTCTTTCTGCTTCAAGTTGCTCGGTAGCTTCTCCTATTTGTGCTGAAAATTTATTTGCTATTAAAGCATCTTTAAAACCAATTCCGTAACTCTCACTTCCATCAGCAGCTTTGCCTAAAAGATAATTCAGTTCTGACATAAATACTTTTGCTTTATCGTCTATTCCTACTCCAGAAAAAATCAGTGCAAAATCTACCATTGTTTCTGCATTTGCATAGCTATTTTTCCCATCTTTTAAGTTTACTAATAACCTATCTAACTGATCGCTAAATGATGGAATACTCGTATCGTTTATTCCAAAGTGCCAGGGCATTTCACCATTTGGCTTCGTTGCATGATACCCTTGGAAATTACTACCATTACTCTCCTGTTGCCATATTGCAAAAACGATACCGGGATCGACTCTTTTATCCAATGATCTGCAAATTACATCTGTATAACATATAGAACCGTAGTGTGAACTACCACAAGTTGAATAAATAGTATTATCCATTAGTTTATGTACTGTTTGTTTGTCAAAAATATTTATAGTCGTAACTTGATTATCATCATATTTTTTACAATCTGGAGCTTGACTCCACCAATTACCTTCATCAGCATATGCTGTTAAAAGATATATATTTTTAACTCTTAAGAGCTCTTTGAGCTTCTCTCCCAAACTCTTCTCTGTAGCATATGTCGCATAATTACTTGTGGAATACTCTTTTCCTTTAGAATCAAAAGCCCATGTCCCATGATCTTGAGTATCAACGATAATATTCTCTTCGTCCATTGATATCAAAACAAATGTCTCCTTTGGTCCATCACCTGCTTCTATTGTTGGAAATGTCAAAGTATTATCAACTTTCGCTGTCTTGAATGTAACTTCCTTCTCCGTTTTGTTGTTTTTATATCTTATTCTAAATACATATGTTTTTTCAGGTAGCAGATTCTCAATTTTCTGAATATACAGATTACTATGTGTAGAAAGATCATTTCTCTGTGTTGGATTGTTTACTTCCTTGTACGGTGTTGTACTGTTTTTTTCTCTATATGAAAGAGATTGTATATTTTTAGCTTTACTCTTCCAATATATCTCTGCTGAAGATGTTGTTACATTTGCAACAACAATATCAAAAGGTGTTGCATCTTTTATTCTTTTGTAATAGATGAGCGGGAAGGATATTACAAGCAAAACGAAGAGAGAAAGTAATGTAACGGTCAAATTTTTTCGTTTTACAAAGAAATCTTTCATCATGTCTGTTTTCTATTTTACAGTATACAGTTCACAAAAGAAATGTATTACTAATTATTTTGGATTTTTATAAAAATTGCTCCATTATTTGGTAAACCTACATTTTCTCCGCTTATTATTTCTTTGTCTCTTGCTGTGTATACGAACTTGTTTTTAGTTGTATCCCATATGGCAATTTGTTGAATACTTTTGTATTTCTCATCATGAAGTATGTCATGTGTAGATGAACCAGGAAGAAATGTTTGGCTTCCTACCATTGCCCATCCCTGTTGCTTTGGTATTTCTTCAAGAGAGAAATTTATTCGACTACCTAAAGTTTCTATTGCCAGATCCTCTTTTGTTACTATGAAATAGCTTTCACCTGCTTTTAGATCGAAACTATTGCCAAATATTTTACCATCTTCAAATTTGACCGTTTCCTGCCATCCTTCTTCGTTATATTTTGAAATGGAAATGATTGCACCATTTGCCATTTCTAAAAGTTGTTTTGCTGACTGTATTGTGACATCTGTACCGTTATGAACTTCTTGTAGTTGTATGAAGTTGTTACCTGTTCTAAGATTGTATGTAATATTCTCTGAATTACACTCTGTTTTTTGTATGTCTTCTCTTACGATATTTGAACCTGTACAGTTATATTCTGGTACAATCCACATGCCTTTGTTTGGTACCTGACAACAAATATCTTTTGTCTTTTCTGTTTTTCCATCTGGTGTACAATTCCAACCGTTTCCTATTTTTGCTGTTGTTCCATCTTTGTATGTGCATGTACATCCACCCTCTTCTGCACAATATCTTGTTCTGTCTGTAACAACAAACTGTCCTCTTCCAGAATCATTTGGATCCGACTGTGGTTTTCCTGATATCTCTGTTGGAGGAGTTGATGAATAGTTTCCTGTACCACCTATAACTGTTGGATTTAATGGTGGTGGATTTGGAGAGTATGGAATCGAAGGCATATACTCATCAGAACAGTTCATTACTGTTTTATTTTCTTTTTCTTCACTACGATCACAAACACCTGCAGATTTTTCGATTGTAAATGGGAATGTTAATTCGCCATTCGTAAACCAGCGATATATATTAGCTATATGCTTACCATAACTTCCTGCTGAAGAATTAAGTCTCGCTTGTAGTGCGGATCTAGTTTTGCAATGCTCTGTACCATCTCTGAATTTTATCCCCCATATATCTAAATATGAGTAACCACTGTTTAAGTCACAATCACCGATATATTCTATACCAGTATTATGTTCCAAAAACCAATCTAGCTGTTTACTTAAGTTAAAGTGTGGAACTTCTGCATCGTACTCTATACCAAAATCAGCCAATTGTGTATTCTTGTTATACAATCCAAGTCTCTGTTTCTCCATGATTCTTGCATAATTGCTCCCTCCAGACTCATTTGCCCATACTGCAAAAACCACACCAGGATTTACTCCCGCTTCAACGGCTCTGCAATATATATCTGCATAGCAAAGACGGGAGTAGTTCCCTCCAGGACAACCTCGTCCTGCCAATGTAGAACTTGGGTTGTATGTCCATCTACCAATTACATCTTCTGCTTTCCACTGATTTGGTGGTAAATTTTGAGCTTTTACTATTTTTACTCCCACTTTACAGTTTGCAGGAGCCTCTGCTCCACTTCTTTCTTCTGCGTACACCTTCTGTACTCCATATATTGATTTTTCTTGTATGAATGAATTGAGACTACTTTGTAAAATCTCTTCTGGTGTGTAATTTGCATAATTACTTGCTGAAAACTCTTTTCCTTTTGAATCAAAAGCCCATGTTCCGTGATACTGTGTATCAAGCATATACTTTCCACTATCAGTAGAAACCAAAACTAAAGTTCCCTTTGGTGCTTCTCCCACCTCTATTGTTGGTAATACCAACTCATCACTAATTGGTAAGGTTTCAAAGGTTAAATCTTTCTCTACAATTGTGTTTCCAGATTTAATTTTGAAAACATATGTTTCATTGGGATAAAG
>JBHAMS010000014.1:0-4777 GCA_041828405.1 Candidatus Dojkabacteria bacterium | reverse complement strand
TATTTGAAATAAACTCATTGATGATGTGTGGACTTACGTTTAATATCGTGGTCAGCATCTCAATTTGCATATCATTGTGCGCACGCTCTTTTTCAAGATTTTGCTCAAGCAACACGGCATCCGACACATCATTGACGTTCACCAAAATACGCTTGATTTGTTTGTCTTCATAAACGCGCGAAAACTTAAAATCCAAATAGCGTGTTTTGTTGTCGTGGCTATTTTGCATCATCACCTTTTGCAAAGGATTTAGATCTTTGATGAGTTTTTCAATACTGTAAGGTGTTGATCTGTATGATACATTGGCAGATGTTGCAGTTATTGGTTTTCCAAATCTTTTGATGAGTTTTAGTGTGAATGGGTAATCTGGGTATCTTACACCTACTCCACCTTGTATTGATACTACTGGTGGTTGTAGGTTTCCTTTGCTTTTGGATATTACAGTTATTGGTCCTGGTAGGTAGTTGTTGTATATATTTGTGGCCATTTCATTTAGGTCTACATATTCTTTTGCCATATTGATGTCTGCTACAGCTATGGATACGGGTTTTGATCCTCTTAATGTTTTGTATTTCATTATCTTTTTTAGTGCTTCTGGATTTGTGGCATCTCCTCCAAGTCCGTAGCATGTTTCTGTTGGGTATATGATTAGACCACCATTTTTTAATGTTGTTATGGCTTTTTCTACGGCTATTTCTTTTTCTTTGTTTATGTCTATTATTTCCATGGTATACTGTATTATACTAGTTATGTGTGAAATACACATGTTTTAGATAATTTTAGTAGGTATATATATGTCATTACTACATTTAACAGGTTCTAATTTTAATGAAGAGGTTAAGAGTTACGAGGGTGTTGTATTGGTTGATTTTTGGGCTCCTTGGTGTGGTCCATGTCAGATGCTGACTCCAATTATTGAGGAGTTGGCAAGTGAGTTTGATGGGAAGGCTAAGGTTGGTAAGGTGAATGTTGATGAGGAGGGTGCTTTGGCTGGTGAGTTTGGGATTATGAGTATTCCTACAGTTTTTGTTTTTAAGAATGGAGAGATTGTTGATCAGCTTGTTGGTGGACAGAGTAAGGAGTCGTATGTGGAGGTTTTGAACAAGCATATTTAGATGGGAGTTATTTTTTACTGTGTGTTTGACTCTCCTATTGGAGATATTGTTGTTGGTTGTAATGGAAAAGGTTTGACTGATGTACATATTGATGGTGATGTGTATTTTAGAGATATCCCTAGAGATTGGAAGAGAGATGAAAAGAATCCAATTCTTACGAAGGCTTGTTTTCAGTTGAATGAATATTTTGATGGTAAGTTAAAGAATTTTGATCTTCCTATTATTCTTAATGGTACAGATACTATGATTAAGGTTTGGAGATTTTTAGAGGGTGTTGGGTATGGTGATACTGTTTCTTACAATGATATTGCCATTGGTATTTCAAAAGAGAGAGGTTGTCGTATGGTTGGTAATGCTGTAGGAAGAAATAGGTTATCCATTGTTATTCCTTGTCATAGGGTGATTAGGAGTGATGGTGATATTGGTGGTTATGTTGCAGGTGTTGAGAAGAAGAAGTTTTTACTTGATTTGGAAAAGGAAGGTTGTTAGGAAATATATTGTACTATGTACTTTTTATTTTTGTTTTGATATACTTTCGTTACTTTAATGGAGTGGTAGCTCAATTTGGTTAGAGCATCTCACTGTCACTGAGAAGGTTGCGGGTTCGAGCCCCGTCCATTCCGCCATTTTCAATATATTGCTACAAGGCTAATACACTATCTCTAGTAATCTCTTGAATATTAATCATTTCATATTTTAATTTAAGTATTTCATTTGCACTGTCAATCACAATTAGTATTCTAAAATTTCCTCTGATATAATTTCAGCTATATGACGAAGGAAAATACAGTTATTTCAGAAGATTTTGTAAAGGATTCTATTATTAAATGGCTATCTTGCAATGGATGGGGATATTTCAAGTTTGATAAATTGCATACTCATGGTGTTGATCTTCGTGCAAGAGCTATTAAATATTCTAGATATTTCTATATTGAAACTAAGGGACAAGGTAAATTAAGACAATCAAATGAGGTAGCTTTTATCTATTCTCTTGGACAGATTATTACTAGAATGAAGGATAATAAATCTACTATCAATTATTATGGATTAGGTCTTCCAGAGAAAAGTGCAAATATTGCTCTTAGAAGATTACCTTGGCAGATTGCTAAAAAGTTAAATCTAAGAATACTTTCAGTAGATGAGAAGGGAGAAGTAATACAATATACATGGAAGGAATTACTAGAAACAAATAATAGAAAAAGATAAAAATAATTTAATCACTTTTTGTGATAAAGTATCAGAGCTTGGCAATGCACACTTTGTTACTTTTTAATATTTCCTGTTTTGTCTCGTTGTATTGGAATCTCAATATCCCACTCCGTTGCATTACTTCCATCTTTAATAACAATACCCTTTGAAAGTAGCTCATCTCTAATCATATCAGCCTCTTGCCATCTCTTCTCCTCCTTAAACCTTTGTCTTTCCCCAATCATCTTACTAATCTCATCTTCATCAATACCATTCATTCTCAAATACTTACCTTTAATCTCAGCAACAACCTCACTAGGCTCCTGCTGAAAAAATCCAAGAGTTCTGTACACATGTACCAAAGCATACTTAATATCAACAGCCCTCTGAATATCATTCATATCTATCAGTCTCCTCATAATTCCAACATAATCAAAAATATTTGCAATAGCTACAGATGTGTTAAAATCACCGTCCATTGCTTTTCTAAAGCTAACATCAATACTCTTCAAATCCTCAGAAACCTCATTAGGCTCTAAACCTTTCCCTAATCTATCAATCAAATCAAACAATTTATACAACATATATACTCTTGATTCATGGATATCAAACATACCATCAACAATATTCATATCTGAACGGTAGCTATTCTCCAAAAGTGACATTCTAACAACTTCTGGATTGTAAGTCTTTAACAAATCTTCTAACAAAATCCCATTATTCAAAGACTTACTCATCTTCTGTCCATTAACTCTAATCAAACCATTATGCAACCAATACCTTGCCAACTGTTTACCTGTTAAAGATTCACTCTGTGCAATCTCATTCTCATGATGAGGAAATATTAAGTCCTTACCTCCACCATGGATATCAATCCTCTCACCAAGATATTTCATAATCATAGTAGAACATTCAATATGCCAACCTGGTCTTCCTAAACCCCAAGGTGAATTCCAAGAAATTTCTCCCTCTTTAGCACTCTTCCATAATGCAAAATCTTTGTCATCTAATTTACCCGGTTCTACAGTTTTTCTAACACCAGATAAACCATCATCAACTACTCTGTTTGAAAGTTTGCCATATTCAGGAAATGACGAGACCTTAAAGAATACATCACCATTTTCTGTACTGTATGCATGATCAGTTTTAATTAAATTTTCTACGAATTTAATAATCTCAGGAATACACTCTGTAGCTTTAGATTGAATAGTTGGTTTATCAATGAACAAAGATGCTAATTCTTTATCAATTTTCTCCATCATTGAATTAGCATAATCTGTAGGATTAACACCTAATTGATTTGCTCTCATGATTATTTTGTCATCAACATCTGTATAGTTGCGAACATATGTAACATCATATCCAATATATTCTAAATATTTTTTGATGACATCAAATATGATTGCTTGATATGCATGACCTATGTGTGCATTTCCAGATGGTGTTATACCACAGGCATATATTTTAACTTTACCATCTTCTAAAGGTATGAATTCCTCTTTTTTCCTACTTAATACATTGTAAACTTGTAGACTCATATATGTGAAGATTATACAGTAAACATTACAGGAAGATTAACTACCCTATCTCTGACAAAAACCTATCTACTTTCCTATGCCATACTTCATACTCCTCTATCAAATCTTCAATATCTGGAATTCCAAATTTCATCTTAAATCTATCAATAATAATTGGATTAATATCAGAATATTTACCTAGCTGTTTTCTCTGTTCATCAAAACCTAAAAAAGATGGATACTTTGTATGAAACTTATCAGCATAACAAAGAATCTCCTCCTCAAGAGATATTGGAATCATATCAACTTTTGGTAAAGGCAAATTACCATTCTCAATATCTAAAACAGTCAAACCTACCCCAGTATGACACATAGCAAACCTTGCAACAGATTCACAAATTCCCTCTTTCTTTAATATCCCATATCCTAAAATCCCATGTCTAATGTAAGCAGGAGCATCACTATCATTATTCAAATCTTCATCATAACAGCAATACACACCAATATCGTGTAAAAGTACTCCATCATGAAGAATCTCCTCATTTACAAAAATTTCTTTCTTTTTTAAACTTGAAACTATCTTCTGGGCAATTTTAAGAACAATATTTGAATGAGTCCATACAATATCAAACCACTCATCTTTGTATTTTCCATGGGAATATTTCTTATGTAATTGTTCAATTTCTTTGTTTGTCATACTACCAATATCAGAAATATACATCCGAATACAGTATGAATCAATATATTCAATAATAATATTGTATTCAATCAGCACATTGGTATATAATATGGTTACCCAAGGGAGTTGGCACGTACAGCTCCCTTTTTTTATATCCTAATTACACACTTCATACCATATCTCTTCTCAATCTCTCTTTTTCTTCTTTCAATTATTTTCCATATATCTTCATAAAGTTTGTTCTTACTTCTCCTATGATGTGATGATAGATAGTAACC
>JBHAMS010000013.1:0-7337 GCA_041828405.1 Candidatus Dojkabacteria bacterium | reverse complement strand
TATTTTTCATAATGAGATCTATTCTACTATATTCCTAATATAACTTTCTACCCATTTATGACCAAGTTGGAAGTATTTCTTCATCAATGATTATTGTTGATGGAGAATTTGGTGTAGTACTTTCTTCGACCAGTATTCTAAAATCTTCTTGAAAAGAATCTGGCATAGTTATTGTACAAGCAACTATATAGTCTAATCCTTGTTTTTTGAGATGTTCTT
The DNA here is from genome assembly GCA_041828405.1 of Candidatus Dojkabacteria bacterium. Lineage (GTDB taxonomy): Bacteria > Patescibacteriota > Dojkabacteria > SC72 > SC72 > UBA5232. The sequence continues at coordinate 7,118 of JBHAMS010000013.1, read as the reverse complement.
CGTAGGATGTGATGAAATCTTTACTGTTGAAGTAGTATGGAGGTACTGGACCTATTACATCGTATGTTTCCATTTCACTAGATATAAAATCGAAATCGTTGTTTTCGGTATATCTATACATTTTTTTATCAATTATTTTCTCCAAAACCATTCCGACAAGGAATTCCTCATGCCTATATCTTCCATCTGGACCTACTCCTAATCTCAATTGATCTTCTGTTAAACATCTTTCACCCTTAATGAATTCTTTTTTCGTTTGTAAGACAACATCTAGAAGATTTTTTTCTTTTAGATTATATCCTTGGATAAGGGATAGTTTTTTCTTTAATGAAAGTCCTCTTTTGGAGAGATCCGAGAGAATGTATAGAGAAGGAAATTCTTTTCTAGTATTAAGAACATCTCTACTTATTTCAATTGCATTAGATGGATACTCTACCACTACTCATAGTGTACAAAAAGATGTTTGTTTTTACAAACTGTGAATAGAAAAACAAAGATTATCTAAGTTCTCTATACTGACAGTTTAGAATAAGTGGAGACGATGGGAGTTGAACCCATGTCCAAAAGTGTCATCTAGCACCATATACAAACATATCCAATCTTGTTTAGTAAGATATACCTAAAAGATCAGAGAAAAAGTATATCTCCTCAGTTATTCTTTTCTTCCATATATCTTACTGACCAGATATATGAATATACCCTAATAACAACTGTCCTAAATTCCTAATTAGGGGTAAGAATTAAGGACATTAACCGAAATTAATCAGTTAAACTTAAGCAAAGTTGAATGCATAAGCTGGAGCTGCAAAAGCTGCTCTAACTTTAGCACCAAGATCCTCTGCAAAAGCGACAATTTTGTTTTTTACACTTATCATGTGTGTTAAGAATAACGAACTTAACAAACGGTTTGTGGTTAACTAAAATCAAACTTCTGTCGAAAGCCTGACGCCCCCATATTGGTAAAGAACTACTTAATTATACCATTTTTAAGTAAGGAATTCCACTATCACTAAGGTTTGCTGATACAGAGAAAACAGTATTTTACTTTCCTCGCCTACTACACTCCCACATACCAATACTTGTAGCCACAGAAAGATTAAGAGAATCAATCTCTATAGAATGAGGAATATACACACTCTGTCCAATATCTCTGTAACTCTCATCTAAACCTTTCCCTTCATTCCCCTGAATCAAAGAAAACGGTTTCTTAAAATCAACCTCTAAAATATTCTTAGCACCATCAAGCATAAATAAATAATTAGTATGACCTTCATACTTCTTCACATACTCCTCAAGTGTATTAAAATATCTAAAATTAACTCTAAACAAAGCTCCCATTGTAGATCTAACAACAGAAGGATCAAAAATATCAACAGCAGGTTTAATAACTGCTAAATTCTTAAAACCAAAACCAACCATACTCCTAACTATTGTACCTAAATTACCACTATTACTTGGATTAACTAAAACAATATGGTTCTCATCGTATTCTAAATCACATTCATATTTTTCAAAAACAGCAACAACATATGTATTCTCCTTAAAAGATATCCTATCAATAACCTTATCATTCTCCTCAAATGGGATATTACTTTCCTTGCATATTTTCAATATTTCAGAGACACCATCACTACCATATCCATCTCCTTTTACAAAAACTTTTAGGACTCTCTTTTTTTGGAAATTTAACAGATCTAGTACAGGGTATGCACCAAACGCATATGAAAAATCAAACTTCTTTTGATATCTTTTTAATCTTGGTAGGTCCATATATATATTATACACTGTTAAACAATCAGATTTATAACCTACTCAACAATCTGTTTAATTTCCACAAGAACCCCTCCCTGCTTTCCAGGGAAGAACTTCAAAGATTCAGGAAAATTAGATGGATTAAACTCAACATCACAACCCTTACTAGAGTAATTCAAAGACTTAAGATACTCATTACCCTCAACCCACTTCATACTCTTCAACTTCTTAGCTATCTCCTCACTATCAACCTTAGGCTTAACAGAAGCCTTAGCACTCAACTTCACTTTAACACCCTTCTCATCATTCTGGACAATACCAATATTCTTTTCTACCTCATCACCTAAAGCAAGCTCCAAATTATCCCCGTTACTAAAAAGATCTTTCTCCTTTGCTTCCTTAGTCAAAAGAGCCTCAATCCCTTTATCTAACCCCTCCTTCATATAGTAGCGGGCTTTAGTCAAAGTCTTCAACGACAAATCAACATCACTACCCTCCTGTCCAACAGCAACAGAAGTCTTAACAGAACCATCAACAACAGAACTAGAAATAGAATCAGCAATAATCTCCCAAGTAGTACCAGACTTATCTTTCAAATTACTAGCACCCTCATCAAAAGCCATCTGCTTCAAAGATTCCACACCAGCATTAACATCCTGCTGTGTCAAAACAGTATACTCCTTCTTACTCCCCCCAGACAAAGCCGTAATATTCTTACCCCACAATTGCTGACTACTATACCCCTGCACAGAAAAACTATCTCCAGCAGGAAGATTATACTCCTCACCAAATTCAGTAGCTGTCACAGAAGCCTCACTAGCAGTAATATCAGCACAATTAACAGTAACCTCCTCATCAATAGTAAAAGTCAAACCCTTACTAGATTGCAAAACTTTACCAGCACTAACAACAACCTTCTCCTCAGTACAACCAGAACCTGGACCAATCCTGACCTTCCCCTTCGCTTTCTCTCCCTTGTAACCAACACCAGTGGCTTTCACTGTAGTAGATCTATCCTTCTCAACACTCTCCTCCTTCACAGGAATCTTCCCACTATCAAAATTCACCTCCTTAATATTCTCATCACCATCAAAATTCTTCTCCGCAGAAACCTCTTTAGCACTAACATAGATCCTTACCCTTACACGAATTACAGAAAAATAGTAAACACCTAAAACCAACCCACCAACTAACAACAAACTAATCAAAAAAACTAAAAAAAACTTACTCTTAAAAAAAGAAAAAACTCCTTTACTCGTAAAAGAGCTGACCGAAGCAAAAATTTTAGAAAAAACAGAAGAACTTTTTTTAGCAATAAGGGTTCCTTCAACATTTTGTACCTCCAAATTACCCTCCTTCTCACTAAAATCTTTACCCAACACATCATCGTTATCATTATATGTAATTGGAATATCTTCATCCAAAGTCAAACCTAAATCCTCCTCCTTAGACTTAACCATCTTCTCACTCTTCTCTATGGCACTATCTATCCTTTTTTGAAAATCTGAAACAGGAGCAGATTGTACAGACTCAACACTCTCTTCTTCAACTTTTTTAACATCCCTTTCGACTTCTTTAACCTCTCTACTCAATCTCTTAGCTCTGCTCATCATCTCATTCTCCCACATACTCTCAGTCGGTAAGCTAGGATTATCAGTAACTGCTAAACCTGCAAGTGTAGCATTCCTAATACCTGAAGGATTCTTAATAACCTGAAGAATCAACAACTTCTCCTGCTCGTCAGCTGTCTCCAATATCACTTTCAAATTTATGGGACTAATTAACAAATCAGAATCCTCAGCAAAAGTCAAAACAATTCTTTCATTCTCAGAACCAACAACACCAGAAATAATATCTGTTAACTCATCCTCACGATTTACAACTATTTTTGTAATTTTTTTGTTTACTTCCATATTTCTACTTCTTTCTATTCATATCATATACAAATTTAGCTAAAGATGCAGGTGTAATATCAAATACATGCCTCAATTCCCCACTGTTATCCTTAATATTTTCTAACTTCTCAGGTGTGAAGTATTCAATCTTAGGAACAACAGGAAAAGGCAAAAATTTCTTCCACGGGAATTCAAGCATAACTTCTTTAATTTCTGGGAGTAGAGAACCACCACCACATAGATATATTTGAGCAGGGAAAGAATCAATGTCATCACAATATGAGATTGCAGATTTCAATGTTTTCATCCATAGTTTTGCGACAGGATATACAATCCTTTGAACATCACGACTTAATTCACGACTTAATTCTCTTTTGGAATATTTTAATTTTCTTTGCTCTGCTATTCTGTATTCGATATTACCAGATCTTACAATTTCCTTAGTAAATGTTCGACCTCCAAAAGCAAACATTTTAGTTTCAACTACACTTCCCTGATCTACTACAGCAATATCTGTAGTACCACCACCAATATCTACAAACATTGCAGAGAAATCTCTGTTTGATGAGCCAGAGTATGCTCTAGCTACAGCAAATGGTTGAGCAACAATACCAATTACATTAAGTTTGAGATCTGATGCCAATTTTCTCAAAGCTTCAACATATGTCTTAGGTGCAAAAGAAGCATAGTAATTTAATTTAACATCTCTTCCCTTGTATCCAACTAGAGAATCTACAGGCATTCCACCTATTTCCAACCCTGTTTTAGTGATATGCAGTATTTCAATATCTTCATTTGCCAAACCTATTCTCTGACTTAAATCCTCTTTACCACTCGTTTCAATCTTTTCTTCTATTTCAGAAATTATCTTTTTCTGCTCTTTTTCTGAAACCTCTGTTTGAAAATTCTCATCTCTTTGGTAATTTACAACAATTGATACTCCTTGGATATACTCACCTGCTAGACCCATGACGACATGTTTTGGCATTTCATCATCAGAGAGTCTTTGAGATATTTCAGATATTGCTAGTCTGCAATTTTCTAATACTGTGTCTAAATTTCGTATGACACCACTTTTCATTGCGTGTTGTTGCTGATCTATCCTAGATACTTTTTTTACCTCAACACCGAATTCATCTACAGAGAAGAGTAAGCATTTTAATTGTTCAGTACCAATATCTAAAGCAACAATATTATCTTGACTTGTTAGAGATGGAGTCGATTGTTTTCTTAAAAAAGGCAGGTTTAACATATATGAAGTATATCACATAAAACAAAATATTTAAGATTTTCCATAATTCTCATAAACCTTACCCTTCATCCTCATTAACTCCTTCCAAGTACCGCGTTCAACAACCCTACCATTCTCCAAATAATACACCTTATCAAACCTATCCAAAAAAAGCTTATTCCTGGTTATATATACCAAAGATTTACTCTTACCCAAAAACTTAACAATATTATCAAGAATCTTACCTGCTGAAATCTCATCAATAAATGTGAAAGGCTCGTCCATAATAAAAATATTCCTATCCCTATACAACATCCTTGCAATAGCTAACCTCTGCCAATACCCCGGAGAAAGATCCTTACCAGAAGGAAAAACCTTCCCCAAAATAGAAGAATCATCAACATCCATCCTCCTCTTCATCTCCTCAAGCCCAACTACCTTACACACTCTCCTATACAAATCATTATCAATATTCTCTCTTTGACCAGAAATAACAATATTCTCCTTAACACTAAAATTGTAATTTATATAATCCTGAAAAATAACAGACAAATTACTCTTCAACTCCCCTCTATCCAATTCCTTTGTAACAATATTCCCCAAAGAATAACTACCAGAATCCACCGTATACAAACCTGTCAAAATCTTAACAATAGAACTCTTCCCAGAACCATCCCCACCAATTATCGCAATCTTTTCACCGGAACCAACAACAATATCCAAATGTTTGAGAATCATACACTCTGGATCATCAGGATATGCAAAAGAAAGTCCTCTCATCTCAAGCAAAGGAACTTCCTTCTTACGAAGCCTCTTCTTACCATGATACCTATCACCAAACCCCTCATACTCTACCAAATCAAAAAACTTCTCAATATACCCCAAATTTATAGTAAGTATCGATACAGAATTAAAAATATTAAAAATACTCTGGTAAGAGACATCAACATAATCAAACAATGCCTTAAAAGTACCAAACGATATCCTCTTAACCACAGAAACCATCAAAACATACACAATATATCCAAACTTCAAAGCCTGACCCAAAATACTAAAAGCAAGCTGATCCATATAGAATTTCTTCTGAGTAAATTCAAAACCTTTAAGGTACTCAGAATACTCCTCAGCATATCTTCTCTTCAGAAATTTATATATATTGTTAACCCTAAGCTCTAAAAAGTTGGATATTGTAAAACAAAGATTCTCAATATAGTTAATATACTTCAACTTCCCCACACTCTCATCCCTATACTCTCTTACCCTATTTCTCCTAAAATGCACAGAAGCTATCTCTGGCAAAACAAAAAGAGCTATCAACAAAACAGAAAAACCCATTGTCCCAAAGAGAATAGCAATCGCACCAACAAGCCTAATGATATTACTAAATATTATGGAAGAATTATCATACACTTCAATCATTCTACCAATCGAAAATGTTGGCACATATGTAACCAAATCCTGATAATCTACTTTCTCAACATCCTCCATATTTGACATAGCAATCTTGTTAATCATCATCTCTTTGGAGTCCTTTAAGATCCTCTCCTGTATAACTACATAGTAGAATGCTCTTAATTGTGTACATATCCTAGACACTATCCACAAAACCAACACTATCATCAAGAACTTAAAAGAATCTGTTAGGAAGAAATCTTCTAATACAAATCCTTCCCAGCCCCTAAGCAATTCAACTGTAGAATCTATGAAATTACCTAGATACTTAATGGAAAGAATCTCTGCAAAAGAGCTTAATATACACAGCAAATCTCTAACCAATGCCTGCAATGTATATTTGCTATATACAAAAAACAATACTTTTTTTAATGTTTTTAGATTTTTTCTAAATATCATAAAAACATGATAACATTCAGAAAAGAATATGGAAATGAGAGATAATGAATATCTAGAAAATTTGCTTTACGATCTTTGGGAGAATCATTTTTGCGATGTTCCTAGACATAATTTAGTTATTATCAAGTTTGGGAAGTATTCCAAAAGACAGCTTGGTTGTATATCCCTTGCAAGAGATGGCAGTAAAATAAAAAGTATCCTAAAAAAGAAAAAAGATGAGTATGAGGTACAAGATGAGAAAAGTATTTCAGTCATTACGATTACAAGATATTTTCAAAATATGATTGTTCCAGAGTATGTAATTAGAGCAACAATTGCACATGAATTATGCCACTATACTCACGGTTTTAATTCACCACTGCAGAAGAGATTTGACAAACCCCATCAAG
>JBHAMS010000012.1:0-2591 GCA_041828405.1 Candidatus Dojkabacteria bacterium | reverse complement strand
GCCTAGGCCACACCTTCGTTCAGAAAGTTTTCATCTTTGGAGATCGGCCTCTAAGGTTTTTAGGAGGTCTTGGGGTGTGGGGGAGATAGTGGGGTGGTGTTTGGGAGAGGTGAGGGTGGTTTGGAAGGTTGTAGAAGGAGATGGGAGATTCTTGGGGAGTATCCTAGAGTGTCATATTCTAGCCCATAATCTATTTCTCTTGACTTACATATATGGCAGTGTTAAATTGGTGGCAAGAAGTGGTAAAAAGTGGTGAGAGATGATATATTAAGAATATGTTAATAGGTGAATATAAAAGTAGAGTGGGAGAGAAGAAAAGAGTATCACTTCCTAAAAAGTTTAGAGATGAGATTGGTAAAGATCTTATCCTAACAAGAGGGTATGAAGATGCTCTCGTTCTTGTAAATCAGAAGTTATGGCAGAACATAGCGGAAGATGTTGTTACTGGTTCTTTCACAAACAAAGATATTAGAGATACGAGTAGATTTTTGGTTGGTAGTGCGAAGGAAATTGAAACAGATGATCAAGGAAGATTTGTCATTCCACAAGCACTTTTTGAACATGCACAGCTAAAAGAAGAAGTTGTATTCATTGGATTAGTTAATTGGATAGAGATATGGGATAGCCAGAAGTGGGAGGAAAGAGTGAAATATTTACAGGAGCATGGAGATGAAATCGCACAAGAGATAAATAAAATGAAGCAAGAAAAGAAATAATGGAAAAGATACACATACCTGTTTTGCTTAATGAATGTATAGATTCATTAAATATAAAAGAAGATGGATTTTACATAGATTGTACACTCGGAGATGCTGGTCATAGTTTAGAGATATTAAAAAAACTCTCTTCAAAAGGTTTACTCATTAGCATTGATCAAGATGAAAATGCCATCAATTTCGTAAAGGAATATTACAAAGATAGGCTTGCACCAAACTGGCAAATATACAGATCAAACTTCAAAAACATTGCTCAAATTGTAAAAGATGCAAATAGAAAGCCTGATGGAATTCTTTTTGATTTAGGACTGTCTTCCAGACAATTAGAACAATCACATGATAGAGGTTTTAGCTATCTGGAATCAGATGAGAAATTGGATATGAGAATGGATGAACGACTTGGAGTTACCGCAAAAGACTTACTAAACGCACTTTCTGAAAAAGAATTGGCATATATATTCAAAAGATACGGAGAGGAAAGATATTCAGCAAGAATAGCAAGGGAGATTAAAAAGGAAATCTCTAATATCAATATGGTAGGAGATCTTACAAGAATTATCTACAAAGTAGTGCCGGCAGATAACTCTACAATTAAGAACCCTTCTCGCAGAGTCTTTCAGGCTCTGCGAATCGTGGTAAATGACGAGTTAATTAGCATTAAGGAAGCAATGGATAGTTCTTTTGAGGTCTTAAATGAGAATGGAAGAATTTCTGTAATATCTTTCCATTCACTTGAAGATCGCATCATTAAAAATTTTTATTTTGACAAACAGAGAAGCGGTGAGGGTTCTTTGCTTAACAAAGGATATATCGCCCCAACCGACGAAGAAATCAGGCAAAATCCTAGATCCGCTTCTGCCAAGTTACGAACAATTATTAAAAATTAGATATTAAATCAAGAAAATGAAAAACGAAAACAGAATTCTAAAAAACATACCAGCAGTTGTATTCATATTCTCACTTCTAATCTTTATTCTTGGTCAATTAGTAATAAACTCTATTTTGGCACCACTAGGCAAGGAGTTACAAGCTTTGAACAGCGAAAAAAACTTTTTAATAGAGGAGAACAGATCTATGGAGCAAGAGATTGCAAAAAACAATTCCATTACTGTTATCCAGAAATTAGCTGACGAGACATTATCATTGAACACCTCCACAAAAAGTATAATATACTTGGAAAGTGATGGTGTGGTTGCTAGTAGATAAATATGTCAAAGCTAAATCATTTTCAAAGAAATAGTAGTAAAAAAAAGAACTCTTCAGGAAGAACAGTAGATGGTATATATATACTTTCTGTAATAATTCCAATATTCGCATTGCTGATAGTATTTCAGAGTTTTAGATGGCAGATTATATATGCGGACAAGTTCAAGAATCTTTCAAAGAACCAGTATGGGGCAACACAGAAGCAGACTGCTCCAAGGGGGAGTATCATAGCTAGTGATGGCACAATTTTAGCTATTGACCAACCTGTTTGGAATGTTTTTGCAACATTAAGTACAAATGAAAAAGAAAGAGAGTTGTTTTTTTCAAAAAAGGAGAAATTTGTTGCAGAGGTTTCGGGGATATTGAATGTTGAACAGGAAAGCATTTCCTCAAAGCTTACAAATGATTTTGTCTATGCTAAGTTAGCAACAGGTGTTTCAACTGAGAAGAAGAAGGCCTTGGAGGAAGCAAATATTTTTGGTAAAGGAACGGAGAGTTTTGGATTGCATTTTGAAAGCGAGGAGCAGAGGGTTTATCCTAATAATACATTGGCTGCTCATGTTCTTGGTTTTCTTGGTAAAAATTCTGAAGGAGAGCCTGTTGGACAGTACGGTATTCAAGGTAACTATTTCAGAGATATAACTGGAAGAGAGGGATATGCATATGAAG
>JBHAMS010000011.1:0-6065 GCA_041828405.1 Candidatus Dojkabacteria bacterium | reverse complement strand
CAGGATTTTCAACATATGAAAGTGTATACAGAGCAGAGAATATATTTTTAGTGAAGAGATTGGTTATTGTTTCTCAGAGATATCATCTTTACAGAGCAGTGTATATTTCAAAATCTCTTAATTTTGAGAGAGTTGTAGGAGCTGATGCTACACTTTACAGAATGTATGGACAGACAGTGAGAGATTTGAGAGAGGTATTTGCAAGAGAGAAAGATTTTTTTCAAACGATATTTAAACCAGAATCAACTGTACTTGGTGAGCAAGTACCACTTAATCAGAGTGGAGATGTTACGAATGATTAGGGTATTTAATTTTGTAGAGAGTTATGGTTATGAAAGAAGTGTATTTGATGACTAAAAATATTGGAAAACTATCAGCAGCACAAAGTGCATTTACTCCTTTTGGGATTGAGGTGAAGTCTTTAGATTTTGAAATACCAGAGATACAAGCTAATACGAGTATAGAGATTGCTAGAGATGCAGTAACCAAGGCTTATGATAAATTTAAGAAACCTGTTATTCGTGAAGACCATAGTTTCTTTATAGATGAATTGGGAATACCTGGTCCATTCATGGCTTATATTGACAAAAATCTCTCTGTTGAGAATTTGGTTAAGATAATAAAAACACTAAGTAGTAAGAAAGCTCATTTTGAATTGGCTGCAGCATATATTGATAATTCTGGGAATATTCATGAATTTGTATATACAGTTCCAGTTTTACTAAGTACAGAACCTAAGGGAGATATGGGTAGAAGATGGGATACATTGATGCATTTTGAAAATGATGATAAAGCATTTGCTGAATATGATAGTGATGAAAAAACAGATGTTTGGAATAGAAATTATGTAGAGATTGCGAAGTTGATTAGTAGAGAGATTTAATACTAAATGCAAGTTACTAAACACATAAGAAACTTGCCTTAGTTTTGTAGAGAAGGAACTTCTTACTTATTTTTTGTAAAAAGTTCCTTCTTGTTAACAGAGGGTTTTTAGTTCCTTACGGACGCTCTCGCTCAAGAATAGCAACAATCTTTGGCTTCAGGTCAGCCCAATCAGCATCCTTCTTTTTGGATACCGCCAATCTGTTGTGCGAGATAGTAACATCTTTTACTCCTTTTATTTTGGAGACCAAAGACATAATCTTTCTTCCAAGAGTATCCGATCCGAAATCTATCGACTTATCATATTTAGAGCCAGATAACCACGAAAAGTTACTATTGGATATTTCCCAAGGACAATGAAATGATACAACATAGTCGTATGGAAGATGATCAACTATTTCAATCCCGGATTCCAATGCCTCAACTTTAGGCTTAGTCGTAGCTCTAACATAATCCAATAAACTATCTGTACAAAAAGTCTTATCTTTCATTTATACTCTCCTTCTTCTCTCTCAAAATACCTATGACACGAATCTTGCTCAATAGACTTCTCTTACATTTCATATCTCCTTTCTCAAAAAGATTTTATCCCCTGCTGTTAATGATCAGTATATCTATATACTAAGATATTAGATATCCGTCAGGATTATATCACACTATGGAAGTAGAAAGTCATCGTAAACGAAGTAGGAATGAACTCTACAAAGACATTTGGATAGTTATTGAAAAAAGAAAAAAGGATATTGAAAAGAAATACAATATAAAGTGTGTTGTAAAAATCTAAAAAAAAAGGAGCTGTATGTGCCAACTCCCTATATGCTTCAATTATATACTAGTGTGATTATTAAACACAAATACATTTGACAAATTATACTCATTTTAATAGACTCTAATCGTAAACTTTTACCGTATATTCAATTAAATTATTGCCCAAACATATGTACGAAACAACACCAGAACCACAGTTAGAAGCCAAAGAAAAAGTATCCTCATTCTTCGCATCAATAGGACAATTCCTCTTCTCCTTCCTAGAAACAGTAATAGTAGCCCTTGTCATAACTGTCGTACTCTACCTCTTCGTAATGACTCCACACGAAGTCGTAGGCAACTCAATGCACCCTACATACAAAAACGGTGAATACTTAATGGCAAACAAAATATCATACAAATTACACAAACCAGAAAGAGGTGATGTCATAATATTCAAATATTCAGACACTCAAGACTTCATAAAAAGAATAATTGGATTACCTGGAGATACAGTAATGTTAAAAGATGGAAATATATACATAAACGGAGTGATGTTAAATGAATCAGACTATCTAAGTGAAAGCATATATACAAATGGACAAGACTATCTAAAAGAAGGACAAAGCATAACTGTCCCAGAAGGTGAATATTTTGTATGTGGAGATAACCGTAACCACAGCTCAGATTCGCGAGCATTTGGCCCTATCAAACTTGAAAACATCAAAGGAAAAGCTTGGATAGTATATTTCCCTTTCTCTCAGTTTAGACTAGTTAAACATCAAAGCTACAGTAATGTGTAGAATAAATGATGAAAAAATGATAATCTAAATGTATGAAGATTTTTGTAGTAGCGAACCAAAAAGGAGGAGTTGGTAAAACAACAACTGTAATGAACCTTGGTGCAAGCTTAGCATTAAAAGGTAAAAAGGTACTTCTCATAGATTTAGACCCACAAGCCAATCTCTCATCTGGTCTTGGATTCACACAGCAATTTGACAAACAAAGTTGGAGTACAGAACAAGATGTCCCATACAAAAACATATACAATGTATTAATTGAAAATGACCCAATATCAAAAGTATTTGTTTCAACATCCACAGAAAATCTTTTCTTAGTACCCTCCCACCTCTCATTAGCAGGAGCAGAGATAGAAATGGTAAATACAATATCAAGAGAAACAATACTAAAAAAAGCTTTAGATTCTGTAAAAGATCAATTTGACTATGCAATAATAGATTGCCCTCCATCACTTGGACTACTAACAATCAATGCACTAAGTGCTGCTAACAAACTAATCATTCCAATACAATGCGAATACTTTGCACTAGAGGGGCTAGGACAACTCATAGAAACAACAAAACTAGTAAAAGGTATCAACCCTACCCTTACAATTGGAGGAGTTGTACTGACCATGTACGACAGCAGGACAAAACTCTCAGGAAATGTTGTAAAAGATGTAAAGGACTTTTTTAACGATGTCGCATTTAGTACAATAGTACCAAGAAATGTAAGATTGTCAGAAGCTCCATCATATGGAAAGACAATCTTTCAATATGACAAAAGCTCAACAGGTGCATTTGCTTACAAAAAATTAGCATCTGAATTCATTAGAAGATTTGAGAATTAAATTGAATGACCGAAAAGACATGGAAGAACAAACAAGACTAGGAAAAGGATTAGCTGCACTCATCAGTACCAATGAGATAGACAACTCATCAAGTTCATACATAGATAATTTCTCCATTGACAAGATAGATCCAAATCCATACCAACCTAGAATGCATATAGATCCAGAGGAGTTAATAGAGATAGCGGATTCCGTTAGAGAGCATGGAGTGATACAACCACTAATCGTAACCAGACAGAAAGATTCAGACAGATACTACTTAGTGGCAGGAGAAAGAAGACTTAGAGCATCTCAGTTAGCAGGATTGAAAACAGTACCTGTTGTCATCAAAGACACATCTCCACAGAACATGTTAGAGATCGCTTTAATAGAGAATATACAAAGAAAAGACTTAAACCCTCTTGAAGAGGCATATGCTTTCAAACAGATGCAAACAGAGTTTGGTATGTCTCAAGATGATATTGCAACAAAAGTAGGCTTAAGTAGGGTCGCCATAACTAACAAAGTAAGACTCTTAACACTACCTGAGGTAGTTAAGGAGGAAATAATGAATGAAAGGATAACTGAAGGACATGCAAGGGCTTTAATGGGTATCAGAGATACCACCTCCTTAATAGCTGCAACAGATTTAGTAATTAAAAGAGTATTGAGTGTAAGAGCTACGGAAGATCTCGTTAGAAAGATAAATTATGGAAAGACCAAGAGTACTAAACAGGAATGGCATCAATCAGACAAAATGACCGTAAGGTACTCAAATATGCTAAGTAAGAAATTAGGACACTCTACAAACATACAGAAGATGGCAAAGGGTGGTAAGATTGTCATTAGATATAATTCAGTTAGAGAACTTGAAGATTTAATGGTTAAACTGCTCTAATCTAAGCAGTTACCTCCTGCCTTAATTTCTCGTAAACAAGTATTGCTGCCGAAGAGCTTACATTCAACGATCCAATACCCTCTCTCATAGGGATACTAATCTTCCCATCTACCCTTTCAAGAACTTTAGGCGAAATACCAACATCTTCAGCACCAAGCACCAATGCGATTGGGCCTTTAAGATTCTCTTCAAAATAATTTCTACCATCCATATCCACAGCATAAACATTTACACCACTCTTCTTGAGTAACTTCAAAGCAGCAAACAAATTCATTTCAACTAGTGGCACTCTCTCTGCAGCACCCATTGATATTCTAATAGTTTCATCTGATACAAGACTCTTCTCTTGTGGATTAACAATAATTCCATTAACACCTGCACCAAATGCAGTCCTCATTATTGCAGCAATATTCTGAGAATACTTAAGATTATCCAGTATTAAAAAGAAAGGCTGCTTTCCCTCTTCATCAATAGTTCTTAAAAGCTCATCTAACTTCCAATCATTTTGAGAATACATTAAACCAACAACACTTTCAGATGCAGACGATCTTAACCTCCTGTTTATCGCCCTCCTGGAAATTTTAACTATTGGAATTCTCTTCTTAGATGCCAACTGCAATATCTCTAAACTCTTTTTGTCCTTAAATGCACTACTAACAATATATATCTTTTCAAAATCCCTACCATCTCGCAATAGCTCTAAAAGAGCATTTTTACTCTCTACCTGAATGAATTGAGATCTAGACATATGATTATACTACCACATCAACGAAATATTTTCCCCTCTTGTTTCCACTCATTCTTCTAAAGCTTACTACACCATCCTTCTCTGCGTGAATTGAGAATGTCTTTCCCATATATGCATTGTGACCTGGGTGATATACTGATCCCTTTTGTCTAACAATGATATTTCCTGCTTTAACAGTTTCTCCTGCATATTTCTTTACACCAAGCCTTTTACCAGCAACATTGCCATGATTTGATGTTGTACTTCCAGCTGCAACATGTGACATTGCGAATTAAATCCTCAATTTATATATTACCGTTGCTATCATACTATTTTTTAAGCTATATGACAAGGGTATTGTAGAAAACTAGCTTCTTTCTAAAATATATATGTTTCTGGTAATAATACTGTCTTTTCTAAACCACTTCAAATCTCTGTTGGGACTGTAGAGAGAATTTTTAACAATCCACCTGTTACTAACCAACTCCCTAATACCAAAACTTTTCCAACCATTTACTGTTTTGTATGCAGGTACAACAATAACCACTTTGATACCTCTCTTTTCTAATCTCTTGTCAATCAAGTTAAAAAGATGAGTATACAGATTCTTTACACCATTTAAGAGTTCCTCTGCTCTCTCCTGCGAAACAATATTCCTTTGAGGAGGACCCATAAATGGTTCACAAACAATAGCTGAAATATTTGTATGTTTAAGTTTCTTCAGTATATCACTCTCTGCTCTAGTAATATCCATTCTAAATGTTTCATACAACACACCATCTATCTCTCCATCTCTGTTTAGCCAAACAATATTTTCAGCTGTAGCATCAACTGCAAGATCACTGATATCAGATCCTAAAAGATTAAATCCTAACATTCCAGCCTCCATTAAGATTGTCCCAGATCCACAAAATGGATCCCATACAACACCATCTCTTAAGGCTGTAAAATTTACCATCATTCTAGCAAGCTTAGGTGGTAATACTCCCATTTTGGTATCACTTTTTGGTCTTTCAATATCTCTTGTTACAAAACCCTCCAAATCTTGGATATACAGCGTTCTTGCATATATTTCCTTTGATTGATTCTTCAATATGACTAATTCAAAACCTTTTTCTAATACACCGTTTTTTAGAATTTGTGCAGTGGATAGTGAGTAAGAATTCCTTACAGTCGGAACAAATCTAGAATTTATATTTAAT
>JBHAMS010000010.1:0-5438 GCA_041828405.1 Candidatus Dojkabacteria bacterium | reverse complement strand
TATTCCTTTACTTACAGTCATAAATCCGTGAGATGCAGTTCTTTTCCAACCTCCAATAACTTTACCTAATTTAACAAATATCCTGTAGTCCTCTTTAATGTCAGAAAATTCCTGTATGAAAAAGTTTTTCAAATCCTGTCCATCTAAATTATATTGTTTGTAATCTTCTTCACTACCTAGTTTGAATACATTTTTTTTGATTTTTTCTTTGCCATCTATCTGCTGTACCCTGTTTGCACCAGAATATTCTTTTATGATTAGAGGGTAATTGTTTAGAAAATTGGTTTCTTTTCTGTAATCATAGCTGTTTTCATTACTGTTGTTATAATTGCCATCACTTCTGTAGTATGTATTGAAATATGGGATATTGTTTATTGCACATAACTGTGCAAATGCTATTTTATTATAGTAGGGTAGTCTTTTTATAGCTTCTGCATTTTGGACAAGTATTTTTTTGTCCGAATTTTTAAGATTGTGATGCTCTATGTGGTCAGTTATGTATCTCTTGAAATGGTATTCTTTTTCGTTTTCTAAAGAATGTCCTCTGAATATGATGTGAGAGTAGGAAAGGACATCTTTGCCGTTTGCATGGATTACGAATTTTGAATTTTGAAATATGAATTCTAGTTCATCATTGTATGCAAAATCATATGCGATGTTCTTTTTCTCTAGTTCTTCTAGTAATCTAGCTGAGCCAGTAGGGATATCTCTTTGTTCAGTATTGATTCTTTGTCTTTTATCTATAATGAGGTATTTCATATGCCCTAATTATATCATATGATGACTCGTTGAACTCGTGAGGATATCTGTATGGTTGTTTTGCTTTTAGGCATTCTTTCATAAATATTTAAGATACTATAAGATGGTTTTTTGATATAATGAATGCGATATATATTGTCGTGTTCTTTCAAAACGGAGGTGTGGTGTTTTTATGATTATTGTATTCTTTTTAATATTCTTCTGCCTGTTTCTTCTCTCGGTTGTTATTTATTCAGAGCTTTTGAATGGAAGGGATAATGAATTTATTAAGATGGGAATAATTATTGTCTTGATGGTTTTTATATTTGCAGTTATAGAGTTTGTTGGCTTATGAGTCTTTGATTATATATATCAACAGAGTAGGTAGAGTTAGTGATATTATATATGTCCTAAACTATATGTTTAACATATATCTCTATCTACTCTTAAATTCTTTTCTATCTTGATAAGTATTATCCTCTAACAGTCTTAATGCTTTTAATTTTCTTTTGCAACCAATATTTCAAAGCGCTCTTAAATCTATTATCTTTCTTTATATCTTTTGTAACAACTAACAAATCAATTTCATTAAATCCTAAACCTGTTTCTTCAACCTCTTCCCAATCTCTATGATGTATTATTATTGCATCAAGAGAAGCATTTATTTTAAGAGCTTCAATACTCTCTGCTTTTTCTAGGTTCTTATTTATATCCAAACCATTTATTTTAATCTCTCCATCTCTGTACTCACCAACAATGTCCTCTTGGTTAAGATATGACCAGAAAAGAGTTTTTTGTTTTAGAAGAGTAGGGATATCTACAGTAGGATTACCAACAACTACTATTCTTTTTGTATCATTATCCTTTAGTAATTTTTCTACAAATGTTTTTGCTATATATGAACGATCTTCTCCTATGACAGGGAAGAGATTTAGATATGCCTCTGGCATAGTATTTATCTCCAGTATCCCTCCATTTTCTTTTGTCAAAGGTGCTGAAAGATCCTTACACAAAACATCTACACCCAGTGCAAATGCATGTGTTGATTTAGCAATACTTTCTACAATATATTTTATTTCTGAACCAACAGAGTCAGTAAAATCCTCAGTGATACCACCTTGGCTCATACTAGCAACTTTTCTCACATATATTTTTTCATTCTTTTCAGGTACATCGTTTAATGAAAGTTTTTGTTCCTTCAAGCATTGCTCTAAAGGCTCGTCTATGACTATTGGCTTTAATGTATGAGAAGGATTTGTTGTATCTCTTCTTGGATCGTTATTTGTCTCTTCTATGAGTTGTTTGATATTCTTCTGACCATCACCTATAACAAATGCAGGAATTCTTTTGGTTGCAATCTCTAGTTTTCCATCTATAACCAAGAGCCTGTAATCTTCTCCTTGGACTTGTTCCTGTATCATTATCTTTGTCTGCCATTCTTTTCTCTCTCTACTTTTAATTTTCTCTAAAGCATCATCAAAAGCTTTCTCTGCTTCTTTTATACTTTTAATACCAACAGTTACTCCTTGACCTCCAGTCAAACCAACAGGTTTGATAACTACGGGTTTCTCATATTTACCCCAAATCTTTTCAATATCAGATTTCTTCTTTATTAACTCCCATTTAACAATTGGAAGACCTAATCTCTCAATCATTAAATTTGTAATGAATTTATCTCTCTGTATAGTTTGTGAAGCAATGGAATCTTTAGTAGAAGAAATCGAGGCCGTTATTTGTGAATTTTTCCCACAGCCTAGAGTATACCTTCTGTTGAAAGTCTTGGTATATCCTCCTTCTTCAATTGCAATAACCTTGTCTTTTACAATGGTTGGTGTTACTTCATATCTTTGTTGTAATGCACTATGCAATACTGGTAGTGTAGACATAGATTTTAACCTGTTTGCGATTATTGTTTCTACAATATATTCTCTTGCATCCTCATATGAAATTTTCCCATTTGCCAGCTTCTGTATATATTCTGAAGCCTCTTTCCATATGAACGGAATATCTGTTTCCACTTGCAAAATATTTTCAGAAAAACCATATTTGTATGCAAAAATTGGATGAAATCCAGTTATCAATTTTAAGAGTTTTTTTACATCTTCCGTTTCATTACACTCTATACTCACAATGGAGTGGGAGGAGATTAGATTTAGTCCTTGTAATACTGTCGTTTTGCTCATTTGGTTTAAGGAAATTCTTAAATATTAAATATTGTCTCTAATGTACTCCATTATTGGAAGAGCGACATCAACAACATTGCCTTTGTCCACTTTGTAATGAAGTCTTAGTCCTGGATTGTAATTTATCTCGTTAATGATCATCTCATCTGGCTTGGAAATGTTTTTAGCAATTATGTCTACACCTCCAAATTTTGCACCTACAACCTTTACTGCTTTTATAGCTATCTGCTTGTAGTAGTCATGTACTTCGTTAGCACACTCTTCTGTAGTGCCACCTGTAGTAAGATTGCAATTGTATCTCAAAATTATCTCCTCTCCATTTTGTGGAATTGTTTTTAATGAAATTCCATCTTTGAAAAGTTTTGTTTCAACCTCTTTGTCTATGATTATTGGTTTGAGTAGAGTAGCCTTTCTTTCCTCATTTGTCTTCTCTATGAGTTGTGAAATATTTGATTTTCCATCTCCTATAACATGTGCAGATTTCCTTCTAGCAATTCCGATAACAGAATCTCCTAGTACTAGAGATCTGTAATTTTCTCCTGAGATAAATTTTTCCCCAATAACTTTATACTCTGTTTTTGAAAGTGAAGAGGATAGGGCTATATTGTAAGAGTCTATGACCTCTTGCTCGGTTTGTGGCAATATCGCAACACCTTTACCACCTAGTTGCTGAGTTGGTTTGATTACTATATCCTTCTGGTTATGAAAAAAACTCAATGCATCATCTGCACTTTGTAGATTCATCTGTATTGGTACAGGAATATCATGTTTCCCCAACACTATATTCGTTAAATTCTTTCTTTTACAAATAGTTGTAGAAGTAGTTGTAGTTAATGGTGTAGCAGTATTGATAATATGCCAAACCTTATTATTATCACGAAATTCAGCAAGCAGGCTCTTCACAAGTATTTCATATTTAATTCCAAGCCTATCTGCCGCTTGCACATAGTATGCTAAGTGTACATTTCCAGATTCTTCTAGGTATTCCTCGTATGTTTTCATATTTTTAGAATGTATTTGTTGTATCAATTAAATATCCCTTAAGTTCAGCTCTACCAAGAACGATAGGGTACTCTAGGTCTTCCATTATTATCACTTCAATATCCTTAATCTCGCCTGCAATTTTCATTTTAATCTCAATAACAGGCCTTATTTTGATATCCCCATCATCTACAACTTTCGCAATCCTCTTTATACCATCTTCAAGAGTTAATCTCTTGTAGTTTTCATCAATGTACTCCTGAGCCTCCTTTAGTGTATCAAACTTCTCAGGAACATCAAGAGATTTGAAATATTTAATAGTAGACAGATAACCAATCCTGTTAGCCGTCGTCTCCGTAATTCTTGAAGTAGTAATTGCAGTATCCATAAATGCTCTTGAAGGCTCTCTACTTTCTCTTTTCATTTTTCTTGTCTTTGTAGCTGTAGACTTGTTAAAAAGAAGTATCTTTTCAATGATATTAACAACCTTTCTGCCACTTACAGCCTCAATACTTTCTTCAACCTCTCCTCCAAACAGATTCTTCGCAATCTTTATACCATGCTTAATACTTCTAACCTTAATTCCTTTAACCAATTCCAACCTTCCTCTTAAACCAGCTTTGTTTGCGACCTGTATACCAACACCTGGTCTTGCATTTAACTCAAACACTACTGGACCATTCTTCTTATCTATAGATATATCAACACCTACAAAGCCTAGTTTACTTGCTTCCTGACACTTCAAAGCAATTGTTAATATCTCATCCCAGTTAGGAATAGTTATCCCGCTAAGCTTTTTGTTCTCTTTCAAATCAATTGTTGAATCAATTTCTTCATATACATCACTAAGAATCGTTTTTGTGTTTGTTCGCATAGAGTAGGTGGTTATACCAGTTGCAATATCTATACCTGTACATATTGCTCCAGAGTGCAGATTTGCTGTACCGTTTGATTTTTTTGTTGGAATTCTCATCATTGCCATTATGGGAATTCCTCTAAAGCATATGATTCGTAAATCTGGTACGCCTTTGTATGAATACTGTTTTAGGAATGGATCTGTTTCTACTCTTTCTTCAAGAATTACAGTGTCTCTGTTGGTTCCCATAGAGTATCTTCCCTCTAAAATATTCTCCATATGCAGAGAAATATCTCTTTTGGACATAATGTCTCCATTTGGTCTAATCCATGAAAGCTCTCCTTTTTTCTTGCCGTAAAATATGATAATTCCACTCCCACCAGTACCTTTATTTGGTTTGATGACAAAACTTCTTGGCAATGAATCCCAATCTAGAAATTTTAACTCCTTTTTGTTATGAATTATTCTGTAAATTTCAGGTGTCTGAATATCATTTCTGTTCAAAAGCTTCTTTGTTGCAATTTTGTTGTCTGCAATCTTTTTGGCAGATGGAGAGTTGTACGGTCTTACATACTCTTGATTCCTTCTGTTGATACCAAGGACTTCCTTGTAGTTATTTAGCATCTTCTTTTTCGTTAATTATTGAATTAAAGCGAATGATTTCCTTGATTCTTAATTCT
>JBHAMS010000009.1:0-5720 GCA_041828405.1 Candidatus Dojkabacteria bacterium | reverse complement strand
TTGCATTGAAGCCATATATACCAGAGGGGTTGTTAGTAGAGTGTTCCATGAATGTGAGGGTTGCAGAGTATTTGATGGAGTCATTTACATTAGTTATGGATACATCAGTGATATCTATCATTACAGCACCATCACTTCTTCTTACTTTGGAGTCTGGTAGTGGAGCGAATCTTCCATCGCTATTTATGGCATATATTCTAGGAGTAGTTCCTTGAGCTAGTATCATTATTCCAATTTCGTTATTGGTGGTATGTGTGTATGTTGGAGTTATGTTTACTATGCCTGTTTTGATATTGCCTTTGCTCAACCACATTACAGCTCCTCTTAATTGGTTGTTTCCATCAATATCTTTTGCATGTAGAGCTATCTTGAGAGGGTTGTTTACTTGTGTACCTGTATATGTAAGGCTTCTACAGCCACTTCCATCAGCACCTACTTTTGTTTTTGAATCCTCTCCACCGTAGTTTTCAATTATACTTGCTATGGTACATTCTTGGTCAGGTAGCATTTGGCAGTTTGGGTCGTATCCTGGAGGGGTTGTACCTGGAGTAGTACTCCCGCCACCTGGAGGGTTTGTTCCACCTCCATTTAGTGGTGGTACTGTGATACTTGGTGTACTATTTGTTTTGTAGTATACATCTCTTGTAGTTGTTAACCAATTATTATCACATCTATTTAATGTTTGATATACCTCTTTAATACTTCTTACCTCTCCTTCAGGGAATATGGATTTGGGGAAGGTGGAGGGTTGTGTGAATGAGTTGACTGCTCGACTACCAATTGGGAGTGGGAAATTAGGTAGAGTGTACTGTGTGCTTGTATCAAGGGAGGGTTTCTTAACAGCAGTTGAAGATGTTGAGGAGACGGACATGTTAGGATATTGTACGGAGTCAATTCTTAGAGTTCCTCTTGTAACTGGTAGTGTAGGAGCTACATTTGTTTCTAATCGGTATGTACCAGAGGTTGGTTGATTTAGGCTTAAGTCCATTTTGGTATTTGGACCTACTGAGTAATTTCCTGAGGTGCCTATATTTACAATGTTGTATTGATCAAGGAGCATTCCATACATTGTGTAATTGCTACAGAAGTTACTACCAGCACTGCGTAGTGGTTGTAGTACTAGTGAGTATGTTCCACTGGAGCTAGTTGTTGTAGTTACGCTTGTAATGTTGAAGACACCTACACCACTAGTATTTTTAATTGTACCTGTTGTTGTACCTACATAGCTCCATGTTGTTCGGTTACTGTTTAACAGATATATTCTTCTGTCGGAGAGTACCATTATTCCAATATCTGTAGGGTTGCTTCCACTGTATGGGGAGGAGGTGATTGTATTCATTTGTGTTGTGTATGTTGTACCTGTTGTTGTTAGCCAGAATATTGCTCCTCTTAGTGGGTTACCATCTGGATCACTTCCTGTCATGCTTAGTGATATGTTTGATCCTGTTTTTGTTAAGGTTATTCTATTTCTAACAGGGGATCTGTTTACTCTGTAGTACCCTATTCTTTCTGGTGAGTAGAGTTTATTGTCATCACATCTGTTTAGTGAGTAGTATCTACTCCTGATATTTCCTGATGTTCCGTTTAGTAGGTAGGAGGTTGAGGGTGTTAGAGGGAATGGTATGTTGTTTGTTGTTGATTCTACATATCTGTTTGTACCGTTTGCGGTTAAGTTTACAGAGTATCCTACTCCTCTGTGTATACCGTTAGAGCCTCCTCCTGTTGGTGGTGCGGGAGGGTTTGGTAAATCTCCAGGACAGGGTACTTCAACATAGTCCCACTGTGTACATCCTTCTGACAGAGACCATTGAGAACATATTTTGTCATAACATGGACCTGATGGTGCTGGAATAGTTCCCCCTCCACCACTACCTCCCCCTATTAAACCTGTTGGAGCTATTGTTGGATTTACAAAGATATTTACACTAGCATCTCTTGGTTTCTTAACTACTGTTGGAGAAGATACATTTGTAGAAAGTACATATGTTAAACCATCTATATTCATACTTACATTTGATGGAGTTATACTTGGAGAGACATTAGTTTCTAAACGGTAGCAGGTAGAACCTCCACCACATGAATTACCACACCCATTTTGGTATGAACACCCAGCCCATACAGTTTGACTACTACACAGATTATTTGGATTAGTTTTTGTATATCCAGATGGACATGTTCCGCTACAACTACCGTTACATGAATCATCACAGGGACAGGGGACTTCTACATCTGCATAACCTAAACAGCAACTCCTACATTGTCCCCAATAAACACTACAACAGTTGTTCCAGTTAACGCACTCCTTTTTATAACAAGGTCTAGCATTCACTTCTCTATTTCCGCAAAAAGAAAAAACAACTATTCCGAAAACTACTAAAAACAATATTACTAATATACTCCTATATCTCTTCATAACTATCTTTTAACAAAATTAAAAACATACTATTACCCTCAACCATATACCTATCCTTATTCCA
Organism: Candidatus Dojkabacteria bacterium; assembly: GCA_041828405.1. GTDB lineage: Bacteria > Patescibacteriota > Dojkabacteria > SC72 > SC72 > UBA5232. The sequence continues at coordinate 3,243 of JBHAMS010000009.1, read as the reverse complement.
CAACCCTACAACACCATTCCTATCTTCAAAATTCTGTTTATATATCTTAAACAAAATACTCTTAACAAAACCACTATCTTTCATACCATTCAAACAATGTAATGAAGAAAATATATCACTATCTACAAGTTTAAGAGTATTTTCAATATTGGATTCAAAAATATTAAACACCCTATTTATAAATTCTTCATTACCTACATATTCAGTAATATTACAAATATTTCTCAATGTAAATGTATTATTGTTAATGATACCAGAAGAAATTCTGCCTAAAATATCCTCCCTATCAACATCTATCTTCTTGTTATACAACTTCTCAGCTGATTGTATATCTGATAATAATGATACATACCAATCAAAAGCTAAAGGAAATTCCTCTTCTTTAGCAGAGATTATTCTGTCATAACCGATTGAGTTAATTAAAGAATGAAAATTGTAATTCCCGATATTTAATTTAGTCTCGTTCCATTTATTTTTCCCTTCAACCAATTCATCAAAATTACAATACTTACTAAGTAAATCATTCCTATTCTCTCCTTGAATATCCGTATTTTTAAGAATCTTTTCAACTATCGTACAAGAAAATGGAGTAACATTCTCAACTTTACTATCCTTACTGTTTCTCTCCAGTGACTTTGCTCTGTAATCATAGAAATCTGTCAAATATTTAACAATATCCTCCCTTCTATCACTTTCATAATATGACCAAAGAAGAGGACGATACAAAATTTCAGAAGTTACATTTGAAATTGTTCCGTATATTTTGTTATTTTCAGTATAGAAATAAGTAGAATACTTCTCAAATCCATCAGCATTCTCCTTGTCTATCTTAGCCTCTTTTAATGTATCCAATATTCCTTTTTCAATTTTACCTAAATCTTCAGAATTAAAATCTATTCTTTCAATATTCCATGTTTCTAAATATGCTTTTGAGAAGATATTCTCTTTTTTCATATTTATAGATATCTTTGCAGAGTGAATTCTTTCATTCAGAAGATTAGTTTGCATTTGTGTGGAAACTTCTTCGGAGAATATTGGTAAGGAGATATCCTTAATATATGTATTTGTTTTTGGTTCTAAAACATTCATATCAAATACCAGCTCTCCTTCATCAAGTCGCACATTGTAAACAAGACCTTCTGCATGATAGACAGTTTCTGACATTGATATGGAGTCTTTTGCAAAATGTTTTAAGAATGGATATGTTTCTAGAATTGAAATATTGGAAGCAGAGATATTTTTGAATGTTACAAACAACAAAGCAACAAGGTTAACTGCAAGTAACAAAAACAGAACTAACAAGATTTTCTTTTTGGTGATCAGCATATCTTAGGCAGCCTATTTAATCTACCTAAAAGATACACAAAAAACGATATGAAGTACAGCTCTCCATCAGGCCTCACCTTCATTCAGAAAAAGTTCATCTTTTGATACGACAAAAATAAAGAAAGTGTATGTAAAATTTGTTTTTTGTTTTTTGAAAAAAGAAAAGCAAGAGGAAGCTAGGTAAGTATATATAAAAATATATATTTTTGGATACATAATGTATCACAAAATCTTACCTAGCTTCTCTGCTAGCTACTCACCAATGGTAAATAGCTAAGTGTTAGTATTAAAACCTAAGATTGGGAATGAAATCACCCTCATTATCCAGAATATTCTGACTACACGGATAGTTATCAACAACAGTATAGGTAACAATTGTCCCTGCAGGACAATAATAAAGAGGTTTACCTTTTATGTCATTCCCTATATGTCCAATCGAGCCATCAGAGCAACCCAACAATACACATTTGCTACGCAAATCGCATATGCAAGTAGGAAATTCTTTTTGAAAATTTGGATCTTCAAAAGTCCTACAATGACAATCAGCGAGAACAGTAGACGATACTAAAAGCACTAAAATAATAACTAAGACCAACGACACAATCTTTTCCATCACTTTTTCCTCCGATGAATTTTCAAAGAACGAGATCATACCTCATCTAACTAACACATCTATATTATACCAAATACATAAGGAAGGAATCAATACTATAGGCCGTAGGTAGAAAGATCTCTTATTCAATAAATAAGATAAACTAAGAAAAAACTACACTTTCTTGTAACAATAAACCTCATCACCCTCACGAACATCAGCTGATGAAGTAAGTTGAATACCACATTCAAAACCAGACTTAACCTCTGTAACCACATCCTTATTTATCCTCAAACTCTTAATCTTAGACTCAGTAATAATTTCATCATTCCTCACAACATACACCTTACAATCCCTCTTCATAATACCCTTAGACACTTTACAACCTAGAACCTGACTACCATCAGAAAGTGTGAATATAGTCTTGATAACAGCACTACCAATCTCCTCCTCACTCTCCTGTGGCAAAGACATAATAGTAAGAGCCTCAGAAACCTCTTCAATCAATTTGTAAATAACATCATATGTCTTAACCAAAACCTTATTCTTCTTCGCATAATCAAGAACTCCCTGCTCAATACTAACCTCAAAACCAAGAAGAATGGATTTAGAAACATGTGCAAATTCAACATCCCTTAAAGTAATATTCCCAACCCCAGAATTAACAACTTTAACCTTAAAAGAATCCTCTTCAAGCTTCTCCAATGTATTCAAAATTGCTTCCAAAGAACCTTCAGACGAACTCTTAATTGAAACATTCAAAAACTGACCATCTTGATTACTTTCAATACTGAAAAAATCATCAACACTAAAAGGTGAATCCTCACTACCAGATTTTTCATTAACAAAAAGAGAAGAAAGTAGTCTCTCATCTTTTGAAGAGAGAATATACCCCTCAGTACCAAGATCTAAAAGATTTGACAGACCAATAATCTTTCCACCACAACCACAATCAAGACTTGAAACAGAAAGACCATCTTCTGTAATCATCGCTTTAATCTTTTCTAAATACAGTTTCTCACCTAATTTGTAACCAAACCAATCACCCTGACATGCACAACCTTGTATTGAAGCAATTGAGGAAACATTTCCCTTAAAAGCATCTTTGACTGACTCTAAAACAAATACTTTGGCAACAACACCCTTAGGAAGTTCAATATCTTCCCTAAGCCCCTCAACTTCTGCAACAAGAGATATGAGATTTAACAATTCTGGAATACCTTTCCCTGTTTTACCAGAAACTTCTACAACAGGGATTGTTCCACCTAAACCCTCTAATTGAAGCCCTCTATTGGTAACATCTCTCTTAATCTTTTCAACATTGA
>JBHAMS010000008.1:0-11047 GCA_041828405.1 Candidatus Dojkabacteria bacterium | reverse complement strand
GAGTCTGGGTCGGCATATCCTGAGACGGAGAAGATTCTTAAAATGTGTGATATTTTTAATTGCTCTCTTGATGAGTTAATGAAGGATGATATTGCACAGATTAGAAGTGAGCAAAGTAAGAGATATTCTTTCTCGGATATGCTTGATGGTTTTAATTCTCTCCTTGCAGGTACTTTTAAGCATTTTGAGAGTCTTACACCAAAGGGTAGGTTTAGGTTTTTGTTTGAAATTTTTATCCTATTTATATTGATTCTCTTGGTTAAAATTCCGTTTGGGTCGCTTGATAGTTTAGGGGCGGATATCTTTTTGTCTCTTGGTAGGAGTGTCGGAGTTGTTCTCGCAAACATATGGCATTTAGTTGTTGAAGTTGCATATTTCATAGTTGCTCTTGGTTTGTTTGTGTATATCTACAAGGTTAGGTTTTTGGACAGGTTTGATGAGGTTGTTCAAAAAAGGAAAGCTGAAGATATTGAAATTGACGAGGAAAATGATGGGGAGGTTGATAGTGAGAGAGTTGTAAAGGAAACAAAGGTTATTAGGTATGATTTTGGTATTCTTTCTTTTGTAGGTAAGATTTTCTTGTTTTTCGTTAAGATTTTTGTGATATTTACATTGCTACCATTTCTCTTTTTGTTCTTTTGTTCAGGTATTGGTCTTTCTTTTTTGATTGTTTTGTTGTTTAACGGTGTTGTGTATGTTGGCCCAATATTGCTAGCCATTGCATTTATTGTTTTTGTTGTAGTGCTTTTGTATGTTGGGTTTAATTTTGTGTTGAGTAGGAGGAATAAATGGACGCAGGTTTTCATTGTCTTCATTGCATCTATATTGGGTTTGGCTTTTGGTGTTGGTATTTCTTCTTTTGAACTTTCTAAGATGAAGTTTGTTGAGGATTTGCCAGAGGGTATAGATGTTGCGACTGAGGTTGTGGATTTCAAGATGAATGACAGGTTGTTTTTTAATTTAGTAGGGCATGTGAATAGTTATGAGTATGAGGTTGATGAGGAGTTGAAGGATACTGTTAAAGTGAAGATTAAATATGCTAGTAAATATAATTCTGTCCGTTTTGAGAATGTTGAAGGTGGTCAGTGGAATGATGTTTATCTTTATGTTGATAGTAGGAATAGTAATGATGTTAATGGTTTTAGGGATATGTTTTTTGAGGATTTGAAGAATCATACTTTAAGGAATTATACAAAGCTTTTTTATGGTGATGTTGTTATTGTTTCTTCTAAGGAGAATGTTGAGAGATTGAGGTATTGTAATTCTTTTTCAGGATATTTTAGTGATGGGGTGTATTATGGTGGGAATTGTAGGTATAGGGAAGAGTAGGTAGAGTTATGTAGTGAGTACATAGTAAGGACATATGAATGTCACAAACTCTACCTACTAGTAGTGAGAAAAATTTTGTTAATGCTAGAGCATTTCTATTGCTCTAAGGAAATAGAATTGATGGTATGCAAAACCTATGTTAGCCATTCTTCTTTTCTTTCTTGGAGTATCTTCGGAATTTAGTGTAAATCCAATTGCTCCGATTAGTCCAACTATAGCTGGTAGTCTAAAAGAAGAACCGAGGTTTTTATCTGTACCGAAATTCTTGATCATCATCAAAGATATTGAGCAATAGACCAGCCCCCAAAAAACTTCTTCCAATACGAACAATTTACTAATAGTATTATCTTTTGAAATTATTGATTTTCCGACTTTAAAAAGTAGAAAAACAATTCTTGCTGATACTACGATAAGAATCAATATATGCAGCACCATCTCGAGTGTCATTTCTCCTCCACTATTTTTATATTTTAAAAGATCTCACTACTGTCTACATTATATCACGAATACTATAAGATTGAAAATATAGAAAAGTTAGAGGAGAGAGTAGGTTATGTATAAAAAAAAAGACCACCAGACGGTGGTCTTTTCACTAAGTATGCATTAAGCAATTACTCCAATTCTACAGTTGCTCCTGCTTCCTCGAATTTTGCTTTCATAGCTTCTGCATCTTCCTTCTTAACACCTTCTTTAACTGTCTGAGGTGCTCCATCTACAAGATCCTTAGCTTCTTTCAAGCCAAGCTCTGTGATTTCTCTTACTACCTTGATTACACCGATCTTGTTTGCTCCTGCATCTTTAAGAACAATGTTAAACATTGTCTTCTCCTCTGCAGGTGCTGCTGCCTCTGCAGGTGCTGCTGCAACTGCTACAGGTGCTGCTGCGGATACTCCAAACTTGTCTTCCATAACTTTGACCAAGTCTGCAAGCTCCAAAACAGTCATCTTCTCAACAATCTCGAGAACTTTCTTACCATTCTCTGATAACTCTGGTAGTGTTTTTACCTCGTCTGCCATGTTTTTATTTATTAAAGTTAAGTAATTTGTTTCTAATTAAGCACTCTTCTCAGAAATGCCCTTCAGAACCATAGTTAAACCTCTCACATTTCCAGTAATAGCATTCATAAATCCTGTCAATGGAGCATTCATAGTACCAACCAACCTTGAAAGCAAAACCTCTCTTGATGGAATCTCTGCTAACTGCATAACTCTCTCCTCTGATAGAAATTCTCCCTCATATACACCGTATTTAGCATTAAGCAAATCAGTCTCCTTCTGCATCTCTTTAACTAACTTCGCAGGTGCCGTTGGATCTTCATCAAAATATATCACTGCCGTTGGTCCATCTATCTCCTGTGTTTCAAGAGGTTGATTTGTCTCTTGTAAAGCAATCTTAAAAATACTGTTTTGAACAACAGTATAGTTTGCATTTGCATCCTTTAGCTTAATTTTAAGCTTAGTAACTGCAGATGTATTAACCTTATCAGAGTTTACTAAAAGATATCCTGATTTTGTCTCCAAAATATCCTTATATTTCTTCAACAACTCTGACTTCTCTGTTTGAGTCTTTGCCATTTTATTTAATTAAAAATTGAATGTATTCTACCTCGCAAGGATTTACTTTTGTACCTCGTTTCTTTGATAGAAGATGTTGGATTATATTAAAAGATATGCTTTAAGTCAAATTTAATATGTGCGTGGGTCAGCACCGAGTATATTTCTTAATAGTTGGGTAACACTATTTTTGATCTAATACACAGTATTGACTTGTAATAGAGAATTTTTATAGAATTCCCTTGTTCATTAAAAAAGAGTTTGGGAAAGTCTTTTTATTGGAGGTGTCATTATGGGACTGTTTGGTTTTAATCATCAAAAAAAGATGATAAAGAACATGTTGTAATGTACAACAAGGAAACAAACGAGCATTGGAGCTATGACCGCAAAGAAACTGTTCCTGGATGGTATGAAATAGATAATTTACATCATATACAGACCATTCTAAAGATGGACACATATGGGGACAAAGATTCTTCTGATAAAGATGATAAATAAAGTTTCCAGCATTAAATTTTTTCAAATTTAGCAAAATCTTCCTAAACTCTGAACTCCAGAGGGAATACATTTGTGATCAAAATTCTCTCTGGATATTTTTTTTAGCAACATATGAATACCCAAGGACAAATGTTTTCAATGAAAATAGCATTGCACGCAACTCTATGCATAGAAGGAGATAGGGTAGTTATGAAGAATAAAAACAATGTATTAGCTTTTGCTTTACTGGATAATAATGGAGAATTCTTTTCTTCTACAATCACCAAACTATATTTCATCAAACCAGAAATAGAGGAGATACTGAAAAGATCACTTAAATCTCTAAAAGATGGAAATAGGATTCAAGAAAGTATCAATATAGAGGTAAATATTGAAATATTACCAGAATACTACTTCCGAGATGTAGTCCTACTTCAAATGTTTGATTATTTTTCACAGAAAAACTCAAAATATACAACAGTAAAGTTACTAAAACATGCAAAGGAAGGAAGAATGTTGTTAGTAACAATAAATGACCAACCAGTTGGTTTTGGTATTTTAGATAAAGAAAAATCAAAAATTCTTAAAACATATCTTGATACTCATTACAAAAATCTTGGTATAGAGCAAATATTTAATCATGAAGTATGATGTCTTGATGTAATACCTGAAGAATACTTCACCATGTCAGTATTATTTGCCATTGGACAACATAGTATTGATTTTTTCTAAATTAGTTTGGTAACATATCCCTAACAATTAAATAAATTCTTAAAATACATTGCATGGGAGAAAATATTAAGAAGAAAGAGGGTAAACAAGATGCCCGATCTGGTATGGAAAAGAAAAGGAAAATACTTTATTTAATTGTTGGTGGTTGTCTTCTTTTTGTAGCACTTGTTGCATGTGGGTGCATGATATTTCTCAAGAATTCTCATCTAACAGTTTCATTTAATACTGATGGAGGTACTCCACAGATTGAAAATATGAAGGTTAAGAAAGGTGAGAGTATTGATTTGCCTGAAGTTACTAAGGAAAACAATATCTTTGATGGTTGGTATGATGGTGAAGAGAGATTGATACAGAAGAAATATACTGTAACTAAAAATGTAACTCTTCTTGCCAAATGGATTGAGAAGGAGGAAGGGGAGGAGACGAAGACATATACTATTACTTTTAATTCTAATGGTGGATCTGAAGTTGCACCGATGGATGTGGAGTGTGGAAAGACTTTGACTTTACCAGAGAATCCTACTAAAGATGGTTTTAATTTTGTTCACTGGCATGATACTCACGAGACACCTATATTGAATGAAGCACTGCTAGGTTGTGAGGATGTTACTCTCTATGCCAAGTGGGAGGAGGTGAAGAAGGATACTAAGAGTAATAATCAGCAGAGTCAGTCTATTTCGGTTGTTGAAGCAGAGGGTATTTTTGTCTCACCAACTGATTTGACAGTAGGAAGAGGGAAATCTGCACAGTTGACTGCAACTGTTTATCCAGAGAATACTGCAAATAAGCAGGTTTCTTGGTCTTCATCTAATCCTAATGTTGCAAAAGTTACAAATGGAAGAGTTGAAGGAGTCAGTAGAGGGAGTGCAGTTATTACTGCTAGGACGGCTAATGGTAAGGAGGCAAGGAGTAATGTTACTGTTAATGTTCCTGTTGAGAGTGTGAATATTACTCCAAATGGTAGTACGACTTTGGCATATCACGGTACAAATAAATCTGTTAGGTTGAATGTTACTGTTAACCCTAGTGATGCTGATGCTGCTAATGCAATAAGTATAAATGCACCAGATTTCTCTGGTGCCCAAGCTTGTGGATATATTAATTACATGAATGGAAACAAGATGATGGATGTCGTTACTAGAGACCCATCAAGTACTTACTGTTACACTGGTGTACGATCTTACCCTATTGAAGCATGTGCTGGTGGTGTTTGTAGTACTGTCAGAATTTCTTTTGAAGGTAGGCTTGCTGTAAGTAAAGCGGGCAATGATGGAACTGGTTCAGGTCTTACTTATACATATCCTAAAGGAAGTACATTGAAGTTATCTTGCTCTGTTCCAGCTGATTGGATTCCTGAAAGTCTTGCTTATTTTGTTAATCCTGTAGAAACAAAAACTACTTTTCAAGCAGATATTAAACTTGAAGCACCTTATCCACAAGGTACTGGTTTGAAACTTAAAACTGATGGTGGGCAAGATGTTCGTGTTGTAATCACTGTTACACCTAACTAAAATTGTTTTAGGTTTTTTGTAGGTCGGTTGTGAGTTGGTAGAAGCTCACATTGCGAGTTCCTGCCTGTACACTGTAAAAGGTGAAGATAGGGTGGGGCGACTTGAGCAATCTAGCGGTGCAAGTCCGACGACCTACACTTATTTTGCAACATTAAATCTTGAAAACATCTTCTCTACACCAATATCTTGATATTCAGTATCTGTGTATGTTTTAAGAATTTCCTCTCTATTTTCATCAAGAATACCAAAAGCTATTGGATCATCATTTGATGATATAGCAAGAATTCTTCCATTCGCCAGATACTCTAATAGACCGATTGTAGAATACTCCTGTTCTTGCTGCACAAAACTATCAAACATATCAATTAAGACGACATCATGAGAGTAAAACTCTGGAGCAATCTCCATGACTATGGGTAGGATTATATTTTTCTTAATAACCTTACCATCATGAAGTGTAAGAAATACCTCCTTTACTATACGCTCAATATTATTACTTATGGTATATAGTTTTGTATATATACCCCGTATCTCATCACCACTATCATTTAGAGTACCATAAGCCAACACATTCCTCTTTTTCCTTACAACAATCCTATTACCCTCAATTGCAATCTCTGTATCAATTTCCAAGTTATCAGTAAATCTTTGATTTTGAAAATTCATATGGTAATCAATAAAAAGAAAAGGAGTGAGTCCAATATTGAAGCATTTACTGCATACACAATCAGACTCACTCGTCCTACAAAACTAAAATAATTATTCAAAAGGGAAATATTCTTTTACCATATAAGTATTAGCATCAAACTCACGATATACTTCCTTGCGAGGATCTTTAAGAATAAAAATATTCTTCTCTTTGTCAACGGATATAATCTCTGGCCAAGCACAAAAATTAGGTATATTCACAGCTAAATATTGTGCTCCTTGTCCATACATTACAGCAATAGGGCTTTTCACCTTCATTATTCTCTCCTTCCTATCTCTTCTTGCAGAATATTTCACCAACTTTTAGTTTTGTAAGAACTAAAATAATTGTAATGTTGGAAAAATATTTTGTAAACCGAAATTTGTAGAATAATGAACCTATAATAATCTTTATGTGGAAATGGAATAGAAGAGTTTGGGGATAGAGTAGGTAAGAGATATGTAAAACATATGCTTTGGATATATTAAATATATCACTAAATCTTATCTACTCTATGTTATCCCCTTGTGGGTGGTTAGAAGAAGAAACCTTGTTTCCAATATTGGATCAATCTTATTACTAAGATTGAGAAAATTCCTCCTCCTATTACCAAAAAGATTAGTCCAACTTTGACTAATCTTTTATGAAAGCCCATAACCTTAATACCTTCCACTGTTTCAACAGTGAAGGCTAACAACAATATGCCAAATAAGGCGACTCCAACATAGCAAAACATGACTCCTCCAATATTTTTTAATGATCCACCACACATATACATTATACCAAAAATAGGAAGAAAAATACAGACTATAGGGCTTGTTATCTTCTTGCTCTTAATAACCTAAAAAGTAGAAAGCATACATTAACTAACTTTTCTTACTCTTAATTTACCAAATAGGGCTATTGGCAATATCAAAAATAGCAATAGTAAATACTCAACACGCAACTTACTGCTTATCTCATGACCTGTATTAGGTGGTAATATATCTTTCTTAGTTGGAACCACAACTTTCACTGTCCTTCTTGCGATAGTAACATTCCCAGACTCATCCGTAACTGTATATATCACAGTATATACTGCAGGATATTGAGTCGAAATCGAACTTAAAACATCTCCCTGCTCATTCTGAATTGTAACCACAACACCATCTGTAATATCTCCATCCTCCAAATCTATTACATTCACACCCTGATCAACATATCCTTCTGGATTATTGACATCTACCACTACAACTTCATCTCCAACGATTTGAATCTGGGGAGATGTTCCAGATGTCAAAGTAAATGTTCTTACTCTTGTCGTCGTATTACCAACATTGTCCAATACCGTATATGTAATATTGTATACAGTATCAAGAGGTTTATCTGTATCGATAGTTCCTTCAGACTGTATGGCTGTACAGCCAGAAGCATATCCATTAACAACTGGATCTGTACATGTAACTTCAGGCATTGTGAATGGTTTACCTTTAACGGGTTGTATATGGAGTTGTAGGAAATTGAGAGTAGGGGAATTTGTATCAATTGAAAGTACATTGTCGAATGTATATGTATTTGAATTTGTTAGGGCATCAGAAGCTGATAGTTCTATTGTATACTTCCCATCTTCCAACACTATATTCAAAGCGTTCAAATCTAGTTCCCATGTCATATCTGGTTTGACTACAGCATTGTGTGTGATGCCCTTGATTTTCAAAGTGACATTTGCGGAGATATCGTCTACAGTACCAGTTAATTTTGGAGAGGGATTTTTTGTCACTAAATTATTCATAGTTGCAATTGGGGCGGTAGAATCAGCTTCGTTCATTGTTAATGTAATCTGTCTGCTTGAGGAATTTCCGTAAATATCTTCTTGTGATATTGTTAGAGTTACTTGTCCTTCGTTTAGTGTAACAAGTTGGTTTGTAGGTATTGTGTATGTGTACAGACCTGTTGTAGAGCATTGTGTTGTGAATTGTATGACTGTTGTACCTTCGTCTGTCATTTTGATATTTACATCTCTTCCTCCAGCTTCACAACTTCCACTGACTCTGTAATTCATTATATTGTCATTTATAGTGGTGTTTGGTATTGGCTCTGTTATTGTTATGGTAGGTCCTGTTGTGTCTTTGGTACCATTTCTTTCAACTTCTGTTGAATTGCCAGCACTGTCTTCTTGTTTAGCTTTTACAGTAAAACTTCCCTCTGGTAATGTTGTTACATTTAAGCCAGTTATGGAAAATGTTCCACTGTTACAGGTAGTATTTGCGATGATAGTTCCGATTGTAATATTGACTTGACCATCTCCATCAGTGCATGTTCCACTTAATGAATATGATAGTTGGTTTAATGAATTGATTGGTAGTAGTGTTTTAATGGTAATTATTGGTGGAGTCTTGTCTATGTTGTATCCAGTTTCAGTAGCATTTTCAGTATTTCCAACACTGTCTCGTGCGTTTATTGTAATATCTCCTGATGTATCAATTGAGATGGTACATCTGACTTGTGATGGGTTTTCTTGTGTGCATAGGAATTGTGAGTATCCTGCATTTGTAGAATTGTCTACTGTTATATCACTAGCATTTATATACAGGTTATCGTTTATGGTTATGACCGTATCAGTTATTGATGAATTTTTAAGTTTTGTAGGGGCATTAAAGGTAATTGTTGGTTTCTGTTTGTCTACTGTATAGCTCTCAGAATCCTCATTGTAAGCATTTGTGCCTGTATCTCTCGCTGTTATTTTAATAGTTCCAGAGGAAGTTATATTGTTAATCGTACAATTAACGGGGCTTGTGTATGGAGCAATACTATCTCCGCCAGCTCCAGTGCATGTCCCCAAAGTTGCATTTGTAGTACCAGCATCTATGGTAATATCATCAATATCATTGCCCATTGGGCTTGTTATTGTTACATATGAATTTGTAATTGTTGTATTACTTAATGTTGTAGGTGCTGTTATTGTAATAGTAGGGACAAATCTAAATGTTTCTTCTATAACATTACCGGCTACATCTATTACTCTAATTGTAAAACTGTGTGATACTTCATCTGGATCTAAATCAAGTTGTACTGGAGATGTTGCATTATCTATTGTTACAATACTTCCTAGACCAGACGAGTTGTTATTTGAAATATGGTCTATTTGTACCTTCTTTACTTCAATATTATCTGTTGCGGTGAATGTTATAACTGGTTTATGTATACCATCTTGTTGTGTATTTATATTTACCGAAGTAAGAAATGGTTTTATCTTATCTATTATGTACCCACTTTCTTCTACAGAAATAATATTATCCTTAGAATCTTTCGCCCTTATTACTAAATTACCTGAAGAGGTTATTCTAATCGTACAATCCACCTGTGTTGGAGTTGTTTGAGTACAAATAAAGTCTTCTGTAGAAAGTGTCGAAATAGTTGATACAGATACATTTGAAGTATCAATACCACCACTATCAGCAACTCTTATAGTTGTATCGACAATATCGCTATTTTTAATCTTCGTAGGTGCAGTTATCGTAATCTCTGGTGGGTCTTCATCCATGTCTCTTACATATATTATGAAAATTTTATCTGTTGCAAAGTTCAAATTATCTTTTGCCCTAAGACGGATAGAGTAGGTGTTGTTGTTAGGTGTATCACCTAAATCAGTCGGATTTTCAAAATCAGTGTTTTGTCTAAAACTTATCCGTTTTGTATAAGTATCTATACTAAACTGATTATTATCTTCACTACCTTCTCCATTTACAAAACTCCAAGTTACAGATGTAGCTTGTGGTCCTAAAGAAGAGCTTAATGTACCTACCAAAGTTGTCCCCTCATCGACACTTCTCTTTGATATTCTTAAATCAGATGGTGAACAATGATTTCCACTATCAGCTATTGTCCAGTTGTTTGGAGCTGAGGTTAATATGTCTCTTTGTGGTTTTGCTTGACAGTAGTATACTCCATTCGCCCCCAGAGGTACTGATCGTTTAACATTTTGTTGACTCCATGATATTAGTAATTTATCGTAATTTTCAGGACTCATTGCAGTTTGAGCAAATGCATCTGCTAGTGAGGCAACCTTCTCAATATTCCAATTACTAACATCCTGATTAAAAGTCCTTGTTCCATTAAAAAGATAAGACATATTTGTAACCTTTGCAGTGTTCCATTTCTCTCCAAAAGGGGCATTAAAAGCATATGCACTACGAAAAGTGCTATCCATACTCTCTACATTTGAAGTGTCCCAATTAAGTGGCTGTCCACCATTGTTAAATTTATGGGAAGATACAAAAGTGTAGTTTAAATATTTTACACTTGAAGTATCCCAATTACTCAAATTTTGATCGAAAGCACGAGTAGCTTCAAATGTTCTTGACATATCTATTACTTTGGAAACATCCCAATTTGATATATCTTGATTGAAAACTGTTGTCGTGGAAAACATACTTGTCATATTCGTAACCTTTGCAGTATTCCATTTCTCTCCAAAAGGTACATTGAATGATGTTGTAGATGCAAACATTCTCGCCATATCCTCTACGCTTGAAGTGTCCCAATTAAGTGGTTGTCCTGCGTTATTAAAAGCGGTTGCATTGTCAAACATACCGACCATACTTGTTACACTTGCAGTATTCCAATTGCTTAAATCTTGATTAAAAGCTTCTGTATAACTAAACATGCTGGAAGTATTTATTACTTTGGAAACATCCCAATTTGATATATCTTGATTGAAAACTGTTGTCGTGGAAAACATACTTGTCATATTCGTAACCTTTGCAGTATTCCATTTC
>JBHAMS010000007.1:0-12884 GCA_041828405.1 Candidatus Dojkabacteria bacterium | reverse complement strand
TGTTTTAGAAATAGAGGGGGTTGTTAAGAAGAGAGATGGTGCTTTGGTTAACAAGAATGTTGATTTAGGTGATATTGAGGTTGCTGTTAGTAGTGCCGAGCTATCTGAATATCCTACAAATGTTTTAGGATTGTTTTTAATTAAATCGTAGTCTAGGTATGGGAGTATTTGGTTTGTGTTTGTACCACCCCAGAAGCACATAATTATGTCAATGTTTGAATCTTTTACAAAGTCATGTATAGCATTGACTCTTTCTTGAATTGTTCCTGATACATAGTCATTTCTAGTACGGCATATTTTAGATTCTGTAATTTTGTACCCTTTGCTTTGGAGGTATGTATATCCCTTTTGAATTTGTTGTTCATTGAGAATATCTATTGGTGTTGATGTTGTAATTATTCCAATATTCTTCATGTGTATATATTAACAACTTACTGTATAGATTATACATTCCGTATATGTAATATTCCTAATATCATTTTTAGTAATATTTGCATATGTTAAGATTGTAATAATATGAACAAGAAAGAGAGGGTCATACAAATATTTAACAGAATACATGAGTTAAATGTTTGTGGGTATGATGAGAAGAAAGTTAAGAGAGATATACAAGCAACAAATATCAATGCTAAAGTAATGGTAATAGCGGAAGCAATGGCTCCAGAGCAGGTAAGGCTTTCTGGTGTTAATTATTTCTATGTGAATGGAAAGATTGGGAATACTGGACGATATTTGGAGAAATTTTTGAATTTGTTTGATTGTACGGTATATCCATCTAAAAGAAATTGTGTGTATCATACAGAGATTGTTCATAGTTTTCCTGGATATATTGTGAGGAATGGGAGGAAGAGTATTAGGAGGCCTAGTGGGAAAGAGATTTTTGAGTCTGTAAGGAGTAATATTTTGAGTGATGAGATTGAGTTGATTAAACCTAAGGTTTTGTTGTTAATGGGTAATACTGCTTATGTGACTTTTTACAAATATTTTCTTAAAAGAGATGTTGAGAATAATTTGACAAGAGAGATAGAGAGGATTTCTGAGAGTGGGGAGTATTATGTATATGATGGTATTCCTGTTATACCTATACAACATAGTTCAGGAGTTAATCCGAGATTTAGTTTGATGTTAAGAAATCAGAAATTGATTGATATGATTGTGGGGATTATTGCTGAGTAGAGAAACTATAAACAGAGTAAAACATTTCCATACTATACTTGCATTCACACAGGAGATATGTTACGATATCGTTACAAATCAATACGAGGTTTAATTTAATTGTTTGAGCCTCGTATGAGTAAATACAAGAATATTCCACAAAGAATTCAACATTTATCAGTAAGAATAAGAGATTTTGTAAAAATCAGATATTTTTTGTTTGTAATCTTTTTGTCACAATTTTTCTATAGACTAAAGGAAGATATAAGACAAAGTATTTTACGAATGGAGAATACCTATAAAAAAGATATAAATGTGAGAGTAATAAAACTTGCAAAAGATTATGTGACTAATAAATCATATTTAACAGTAGCGAAAAACTATAGAGATTATTGCAAGGAACAAAAAGATAAGAATAACAACTCAATGAGGAAGCATTACACGGATATGAGACCGATTGAGGATATCAATAAATACATAAGGGTGGTAGAACCTCCAAAACTAACAAAGAAGCAAATAGAGGAAATTATGAACACACCAATCTATAAGAGGATAGGCTTATCTCTGGTAGAGTATATGGATAAAAATTTAATAAAAGATCACGAAAAAGATTTCGCTAAAAGATTTACTAATAAGTATTTCAAGATAAAGTGGATAACTAAAAGAGAAAAAGATTTTTCTACGGGGAACATTTTACCAAATAACGATTTTATTTGGAATAATGAAGAATGGGAATTAAAAGGAGTTAAAACAAAAAAATACTCTTCCATATCCAAACTTATTAAAGATGCTAGGAAAGGAGGGAAGAGGAATCTTTTTATAGATTTCGGTAAAGCAGAATTAAAGACTCTTCTCGCAAAAGATCTATCTACTTATAACCTAAAAAATCCCACGAAAAGTATCAAGAAACTGTACATGTTTGACCGAGAAGGAGTAAAAAAGATATTATTGAAAAAGAAGTAGGGCGACGCTCCTCCGTCGGCCTGTGTTATTTCAACAGTGTCCTAAACTTTTTCAAGTTCAAGGCATTTCCGTCTTTTTCAACGGCACAGAGGGTCTACCCTACTTGTTGTCACTATTATAGCAAAGTTTCTGTATAAAAAGCAAAAAAACAATCACACTAACCTTTCAAAAAACCAATAACTAAAGGAAATATTAAAACTAACACATATATAATAAAATATTTCTTCTTCTCTTTATTTTCAGTAGTCATATATTTAAGGATATGTAATGTAAGATATAGAATTAAGTAGTGAACCAGAAAACAGTTTTACATATAAATCAAAACTTGTCAAAATTCAAAACAATTAAACTAAGTATAATATATTCATATAGAGAAATTGCCAGACCTAGATTCGAACTAGGATTAACGGTTCCAGAGACCGTCGTCCTACCATTAGACGATCTGGCAATATCTATGTATATTATACCATTTTCAACAAAGACTCTTCCAATATCAAATTTAACACTAAATACAAAAATGTATCGTACAAAAGATATAGAGAATATTACCTAAATCAATTCAAAACGAATACCAACAACACCAAAATCTTTCTGTTTCTCCATTGGATAAAACTCTTCCATAACACCTAACAATTCACCCTTAGTCATACTAACATCACTCAACACAGAAATATCAAAATCATTAAACAAATTTTCAAAAGTATCATACCGAAGCAATCCAATTACCTTAACCTGCACGGTATCTTTACCATTAGAAAACTCAATAATATCCCCAATACACACCTGTTTTCTCTTCTCATCATACAATCTTAATTCAATCCTCTTCGTCCCATTCCTAATATAATCAAAATACTTAGGCTGAAGCCCCATATAATGCACCATTAGAACTCTAATAATATTTTAGAAACTACAACCCACTCATATACTTCTTCAACTTACTCACAACCCTCTCCTTACCTAAAACCATCATAATCTGATACAAATCAGGAGTCCTTGTCCTACCCGTAAGAGCAACTCTCAAAACCATAGCAACATCACCAACCATACCCTTAAACTTCTCCTCATTCCCGTCATACTTCCTCCTATCAGTACAATACCCCAACTCAGTAGCAACACCCTTCAAATCATCAAACCAATCATCAGAACTACCTGCCTCTGTATAGCTCTCAATATATTTTTCTAAAATTCTTCTCTGTTCATCTTTTGAAACCCTCTGTGAAATATCCTCAAACTCAATCATATCATCAAAAAACATCTTAAACTGCTCATACACATCCTCATACTTAACAATATCCTTCCTAATCTTCTCACCACTCCTCTCAATTCCTAAAATCTTAATACAAAAATCTCTATTATCCACAAGAATAGTATGCAACTCATCATGATATTTCTCAGACCAATCCAAAACCCTCTCATACAACTCCTGTGCACTCAAAGAAGCAATACACTCTTTACAAACATCATTCAACTTCACAATATCAAACAAAGCACCAGCCCTATTCAACTTCTCAACAGAAATCTTAAACTCTCTAAAATCAGCTTTAGGATTAGCCTTCCTCCAATCATAGAAATTAGAATTTATCAAATTCAACAAATATTCAGTAACACCATCAATTGGATAACCATGAACACCGTAAAACTCAACACTAGCCTCAGGATCTTTCCTCTTACTCAACTTCCTCTTACCCCCATTATCCATCTTCATCAATGTAGAACTATGAGCATATGTAATTGGATCAAAACCAAGCTTTTCAAAAAGCTCAACATGAAGAGGAACAGAAGAAAACCACTCATCACCTCTAAAAACATTAGTAATACCCATTAAAGTATCATCAATCGGATGTGCAAAATGATATGTAGGAAAACCATCAGACTTCAAAAGCACACTATCCATATCATTCTCATGCAAAGTAACCCTACCCTTAACCATATCTGTAAGTTCAAAAGTCTTACTAAAATCACCAGTAGAATTAAGCCTAATTACATACTCACTTCCTTTCTCCAACTCCTTCTCAACTTCATCAAAGGCAGCATTCTTCCACCTAGCCCAATCACCGTAACAACCAATTCTCTCTCCAAGTTCAACCTGCTTCTCTCTAATCTTGTTCAACTCTTCAGATGTCAAAAAACATGGATATGCAAAACCCTTTGAAACCATATCCTTAGCAAAAACTCTGTATATATCCAACCTCTTACTCTGCATATATGGACCATACTCACCACTCTCCTTTCCACCACCCATAGCTCCTTCATCAAAAGAGATACCAAATTCCTTCAAACCATTAACTATTAAATCAACACCATTTTCAACCTCTCTACCCTTATCAGTATCCTCTATTCTAAGTATTGAGATACCACTGCTCTGCCTAGCAAGCCAAACAGAAATTAAACTGGTAAAAACCCCACCTATATGTAAAAACCCAGTAGGACTAGGAGCAAATCTTAAAACCATACTATCTGGTGCAAGATTTCTTTTTGGATATCTATCTAAAATATCTTCCCTACTCTCAACTACATCAGGGAAAAGTATATCCGCTAATCTCTTGTTTTCATCATCTGTTCTCATGTGTCTTAATTGTAAGTATATTAAACACAATTATACCATGCTAATTCTACAACAACATTAGAAAAAACAGAAAAGTATGCATTAGATAATTGATTGTTACCAAAACAATTGGTAATATTGTACTATGACACTAACAGAAGCAGCATTTTGGACAAAAAGATTCGGAGTAATTGCCGCAATAATGTTTGTAATATTCGTAATCATAATCCTAGTACTGACACTACAGCCAAAACAATCACTACCTGACCAATACCTCACAGCCAACTATGCATGTACTGAGAAAAAAGAGGAATTTTTAGAAGATTCTTCAATTAAAATAACTCCATTACGACTAGCAAGCGGATCAGAACTACTCTTTGAGATAACAACAGACACAGGAAGAATAGACTCTCTACCAAAGGTTGTAGATGTATATAGATTTGTGAATAGGACACAAGTTTGGAACTCTAAAGAAAATGCTCAAATATTAGCGAAAAAGATGGGATTCAATCCTGATTCTGTAACAACATCAAGCACTGTTTACTCATGGCAAGATACAACACAGAAGAAAAATTTAGAGATACAAGCCAAAAATATGAACTTCACACTTAGAAGTGATGTAAGTATGTTGCAAAAAGAAACACAAGGTAAATCAGTACCAACAGAGCAAGATGCAAAAAGAAGAGCTGCAAACCTTCTTAGGAATTTAGGAATATTTTCAGAAGACTACTCAGAAGGTACATCAAAAGCGACATACATCAAGGTAAATCCAGATGGATCATTCAGTAAAGCAAGATCAGCTGATCAAGCACAACTCATTAAAGTAGATTTCTTTAGAAACAAACCAATGCTTTCAATTTCATCTCTACTAACAAATTCAAAAGATATGGTTAATTACTTAACAAATCGTCTAGATACACAACCACAGAAAACTTTCAGAAATATCAATGACCAAAAGATAGAATATTCTATTTTCAATACAAGGATTGCATTTAACAGGACACAAAATTCAAATATCTCTGTGTATGTAGGACCTGCTTCAACTATTGTTGATCAATCAAAATCACCATATCCTTTAGCTGATATATATCAAATAGATTACACATACCATGCACTAGAACAAGAGTCATGTGGAACATATGAATTACTTGCACCTCAGATTGCATTGGAAAAGATACAAAGTGGTGAAGATGGATTCCTAGTATATCTGTATGAAAAAGATGGCGATGATATTAGTCCATACAAAGCACAATCGGTAAGGAAGTTCATGATAAATAAGGATATCTCAATTGTTTACTATGAACCTAAAGAAGAAACAACATATTTGCAACCAATGTATCTGATATCTGGAGAGGTAATATTCTCAAACGATACGAAGGGAGAGTTTGACTTCTACTATCCTGCAATCAACTACAGCATTGTCCAGGACAAAATAAATACACCTGCTCCACAAATCAAAAAGAAATCATCATTCTTTTAGATTACTTCTTCTTCTCTTTCTTTAACTCAATATGCAGTATATCTAAATCCTCCTTAGATACCTCTCTAGGGGCACCAGTCATCAATTCCTGAGCATTGCTCTTAGGGAAAGCATACACTTCCTTAATATTCTTCTCATCAAAGAGAATCATCATAAATCTATCAAAACCAATAGCAAAACCACCATGAGGAGGTGCTCCATACTCAAACGCTGAAATCATATGCCCAAATTTCTCTCTAGTCTCCTTCTCTGTATATCCACAAATCTTAAAAGCCTCAATAAATGACTTAGGATGATAATTTCGGACAGAACCACTAGCTAACTCGTAACCATTACATGCAACATCATACTGCTGAGCAAATATCTTGTCTGGACTCTCATTCATCAAAGCATCAAGACCACCCTTTGGCATAGAGAAAGGATTATGGCCAAAATCCCATTTATTCCTCTTCTCGTCCCATTCAAACATTGGGAAATCAATAATCCATGCAAATGCCAAAACATTAGGATCTTTCAAATTCAACAGATCACCCATTTTACTCCTCAAAATACCTGTCAATTTACAAGCTCTTGTATACTCATCACCAAATGCAAAAATATACTGACCATCATGCACATCATAACCCGCCTTTTCAAAGTTCTTTAAAATACTCTTCTGAATCTTTTCATCAAACAATTTAGCCATGCTACCTCCCAACTTACCATCTTCAATGATAAACCAAAGCATACCCTTAGCACCTTCAAGTTTCATCTCCTTAGTCAAAGACTCAATCTCATTCTTACTAAACTTTCTATCTACCAAAATACCCTTAACAGCTCCAACCTCCTTAAAAATATTTACTCCCGATTCCTTACATTCAGTAGTAATATCAACTAAAGTCATATCATATCTCAAATCTGGTTTATCTGTACCATACTTATCAATGACCTCACTATATGGAATTCTTAAAAATTTCTTAAATTTCAACTTCTTACCAGCAACCTTCTCGGTAACATATCCAAAGTAAGGTTCTACTGTATCAAAAAACTCATCTTGAGTTAAAAATGAACACTCAACATCAACCTGATAGAAATCTCCAGAGTGCCTATCAGCTCTAGGATCTTCATCTCTAAAACATGGAGCTATCTGAAAATACCTATCAACACCACCAACCATCAACAACTGCTTGTACTGCTGAGGTGCTTGAGGCAAAGCGTAAAATTTACCAGGATATATCCTACTTGGTATCAAATAGTCTCTAGCTCCCTCAGGTGAACTTACAGTCAAGATAGGAGTCTGTACCTCTGTAAACTCATTATCTGAAAACCACTGCCTAGTAGCCATCATCAAATCATGCCTTCTCGCAATCAAATCCCTAACCCTCTTCCTTCTAATATCAATATATCGATATCTCAATCTAACATTCTCATCAATATCATCACCCTCTCCATCAAGAGGAAACGGAGGAGTCTTAGACTCATTAAGAACAGTAACACTCTCAACAGCAACCTCAATATCACCTAAATCAACATTCTTGTTAACCAAAGCACCATCTCTCTTCTTAACAACCCCCTCTATTTCTAAAACATACTCCAACCCTATCTTAGCAATATTTTTAACATTACTAGAATCAATAACCACCTGAAGCTTACCACTCCAATCTCGCAAATCAACAAAAATCAAAGAACCGTGATCTCTTATCTTAGACGCCCAACCACACAAACGAACCCTCTCTCCGATATATTGTGGGGCTTTCTTTACAAGTACTCTTTTCATTGTAGTAAATAGAGAAATTATTCCACTGATTCTATCAATTTAATGGCTAAATTTCCACTCTTTAACATTAAATTGAACACTCTCATTACCATTCCACACATTAAGATCAGGATATCCGACAACATCAATACGATTTTCCTCAAAAATTTTTTCAATATCGGAGTAACAATTAAACAGAGTTAAAGTAAGCAAACCAACACCATCACCCTTAACAGTCAACTTCATATGGGCAGATTCTTTACCCATCACCTGTTTTTTGAAAACAACCAAATCTTTTAAAACAATTAAAGGACGAGGATTGCCATATCCAAAAGGCTCTAGCTTAACAAGATTATTTATTAAAACGATACCAATATCTCCACTATTTAGAAACAAATCAATATTTAATTCACTAATCAACTGCTCATCAGTTATATTTTCATTTGCATAACTGAGGACAGAATCTCTGAAGTTAGCAACATTCTCCTCTTTTAGTGTAAAACCTCCTGCAAGTTCATGACCTCCATACCTTTCTAAATATTTTGAAAATTTCTCAAATGCTTTTGTAATATTGAAGCCTGGAATACTCCTAGCAGATCCCTTTACAATACCATCATTATTTGTAGCAACAAGAACTGGCTTGTGATATCTTTCAAGTAGTTTACCTGCTACTAGACCAATTACTCCTTCATGCCAATTCTCACCAATTACAAAGAGAAGTTTTTCAGAAGCAAAATTTTTGGCTTGTAAATCAGCTTCATTCAACATATCTTCTGTCATTTTCTGTCTTTCACCGTTCAGTATTTCCAAATTATTGGATATTTCATTACAAAATTTTTCATCTCTGCTCACAAGTAATTTAACAGCCTCCATTGGAGAACCTATTCTTCCAGATGCATTTATTCTTGGACCAATAACATAGCCAAGGTGATATGAGTTAACTAATTTTGGATCAATACCAGCTCTAAGTAGTAAAGATTTTAGCCCAACTCTTTGACCTTTCCTCATTTGATTAAGTCCTAACTTTACAAATACTCTGTTGACATTCTGCAATGGCATCATATCCGTTACTGTTGCAAGAGTTACAAGATCTAAGCCTTTTGTATCTTCGGTTATTTTTGCATCAATACCTACCTCTTTTTTAATCTGCTGAATTAACAGGAAAGCTACTGTTGCTCCACATATTTGCACAAATGGATACTCTTTTTTAGGATACATTTGATGAACCAGCGGATATTCTAACTCAGAAGGCATATCAGATGGTGGTTGATGATGGTCTGTAATTACAAAATCTAAGCCTTTCTCCATATATCTATGAATTATTTCATAATCTCTTACACCACAATCAACAGAGAGTAGTAATTTAGCTCCTAAATCAACAACATCATTTATGGAACTCTCTGTTAAACCGTAGCCCTGCTCCATTCTACTAGGAATATATGGGATAACATCTACTTTTTTTTGCATATGTTCAGACAGATCTCTGTACAAAAACTCCCAAAGTATCGCAGAAGCACAGATCCCATCAGCATCATAATCACCATGTATAACTATCTTCTCACCATTCTCAACAGCCTTAATAATTCTTTTTGCCGCAGATGATGAATCATACAGAAAATCACTACTAGGGATAGTAGATGGATCGGCAGAGAAGAAAGCATCTTGATCTTCTACTCCTCTCTCTTTCAGTATTGATTCAAGAATATCTGCTTCTACCTTTTTAGGAAATATCCATTTTCGTTTACTCTCCAAACTCATTATTTATGAACTGTTCAATTAAATCCCAACTAAAACCCTTTCTGTACAGAAAAGAGATCTTCTTACTGTCATTATATGACATATGTTCTCCATGATATCTCTTCTCATATGCTCTTTTCAAAAGAGCATACTCATCATCAACCAACTCATCTACTTTAGAGATGACAATATCTTTAGGAATTCCTTTTGTAAGAAGTTCTGAGATTAGAACTGTCTTTCCACTAGGTTTACCATTTAATCTTGATGATATATATTGCTCTGTATAGCTCTCATCATCGATATATCCGTACTTTTCCAAATTAGCAACAACATCTGACACTATTCTGTTTTTCAAATCAGTATTCATATCTGAATACCAAACTGTCTTTTTCTTCAGAATAGTACGATACAGATATCTTTCAATCTCCTTCCTACTTCTTTGACAACGAGCAAGATATGAACATGCACGGTTAAATAGCTGTACTTCAATATCGGTTTTCAGGATACTCTCAAGATCACCGTCTGTTAAAGTTTTACCAACATACAAATTGAACTTTGCAAGAACATCAAGAGAAATCCCACAGAAGAAAGAACCATCTATATACATATTTACCCTGTTAGGATTCCTCTTTTGAGAATCAAACTTTGATATCTCCATTATTTCACCTTATTCTTCTCAAGAACTTCTTTTACTATCTTAGCTCTCAATTTCTCATCTTTTTTCAAGATCTCTACTGTTGCATCTTTACCCTGAGCAAGCTGTTCTGTACCATACTTAAACCAAGCACCAGACTTCTGTACAATACCTGCCTGCAACGCTGCATCTAAAATACTACTCTCCTTATCAATACCGTAAGGATATATCATATCAAAAGTAGCTTCCTTAAATGGAGGAGCAACCTTGTTTTTAACAATCTTAATCTTACGAGAATGCCCAACAACCTCACCATCTTTAAGAATTTTATCCTTCAACCTAATATCCATTCTAACAGAGGAGTAGAACTTCAAGGCATTACCACCAGTTGTAGTTTCTGGATTACCAAACATAACTCCAATCTTCATTCTTAACTGATTAAGAAATATTATTGTAGTACCAGTTTTAGCACCAATAGCGGTAATCTTTCTTAAAGCTTGAGACATCAATCTTGCCTGCAAACCCATATGACTATCACCCATCTCTCCTTCTATCTCAGCCCTTGGCGTAAGAGCTGCTACAGAGTCAACAACTATGACTCCAAAAGCAGAAGATCTAACCAATGTTTCCAAAATCTCTAAAGCTTGCTCTCCAAAATCTGGCTGAGAAATATACAACTCATCGATATTCAAACCAATATTTCTAGCATATACTGGATCAAAGGCATGCTCGGCATCAATAAATGCAACAGCCTCCCCCATTCTCTGTGCTTCAGTTAAGATATGTATAGCTAAAGTTGTTTTACCAGAAGACTCAGGTCCGTAAATTTCAATGATTCTACCCTTAGGAATACCTCCAACACCCAATGCTAGATCTAAAGAGAGTGCACCTGTTGGTATAACATCAATATCAACCTTCTGCTTTTCACCTAATTTCATAATGGAGCCCTTACCAAACTGCTTCTCAATCTGGGCAATAGCTACTTCTATTGCTTTACCTCTTTGTGAACCTAAAGTAGATGTATCTACTTTTTTAGAATCTTCATTTTTCATAATAATATGGGTTATCAAATTTATATATGACTACAGAATAACAGAGTAAAAGTGTGCAGTCAAAAAGGAAGAATCAAAAAGTTAATTAACCGATAATATTTTTATACAAACCTTTTAGTAATAACATCTGTAAGGTTCTCAATAAATGAGGTTAGTAACCTATCATCATGTCTAATATATTTAGCTATCTCAATTTGTATTGCAGGAACTCGCAATTCTGAAGCAACAAACTCAGATAACGGCTCACCATTGTCATATGGAAATTTTAATATCTGAACATTAACACCACGAAGAGCTTTTTTGCCTATTTCTTCAGAAACAGCTTTAGCTATATCCATGGAGTTGGAGTATCTTGATGGATAGTAGATTGCTAAATCGTATCCGTAATTATCCAAAATTCCATGAATATCAACAAAACACTTAATCTTATTCTCCTTAATTATTTCTCTAACTTTTCTTTTATACTCATTTCTCCTCTCTTTATGATAGTTTGGGTCATACTCAATCCTACTGTTTAAATAGATACCGAAACCCTTAGTCTGAAGACATAACTCCTTTACAACCTTCTCTGTAATCGGCTCAGACTGCTTATACACCATACTAAGCTTCGGTCTTCTATGAAGCTTACAATGAGGAGCTGAGAAAAGAACAGGTATCTCACCTGAAATTGTTTTAATTACAGAATCTTTCATATAAATAAGTTATCACATTTTACAACAACTTTTCAAATATTTTGTTAATCAATATTTGAAGGTAAATCTAATACAGCTTGAGTATCATTATTTCCACTCTCCAAACCCTCTTGTCTTACCCTATCCACCCTTCTTGTCAATTGATTAAACCTTGTGGTACTTACAGTATCATACTGCTTCTGCAAAGCACCAATTCTCTCCCCAATCTTAAAAAAAGACTCTGAAAAGGTATCAAACTCTTTCTCAAAAGCCTTAACATGACCAATGATACTATATATATTTTTCTGAACTCTAAAATTCTCGTAAGCCTGCTTTACCATTCTAAGGATAGCAGTAAAACTAAACGGTCCAGCTAAAACAACCCTATTTTGCATTGCAAACTCTGTAACCTCAGACATCTTGTCGTAAACATATGAAAAAATCATCTCATTAGGTATAAACAGTATCACAAAATCAACAGTCTTAGCCTCTGGATTTATATAATCCCTAGTTGTAACCTGCCTAATTTTCTCTTTAACATCCTTCTCAAAATCTTTCTTCAACTTCATCTTAACCTCTTTATCATCACTCTCTATCATTCTACGAAGATTTGCATATGGAAACTTAGAATCAACATTTACTCTAGTACCATCAGGAAGAAAGATAGCAAAATCAGGTCTTGTCTTAGATTCTGCCTGCTCCTTGTTAAATTCATAATCTACACCTTGAACAAAACCAGCCATCTTCAAAAGATTATCTGCAACCTTCTCACCAAACTGCCCTCTAACCTGATTATCTGAAAGAACTTTCTTTAACCCTTCAGTGCTAGCAAATAGCTGTTCCGTAACCTTACGACTCTCCTCTACAGAATTTTTTAATGTAGCATATGAGTCAATCCTCTCTTTCTCAGCA
>JBHAMS010000006.1:0-4459 GCA_041828405.1 Candidatus Dojkabacteria bacterium | reverse complement strand
GCAGCAGGAGATGAAGCAAAGATCCAGAAAGCGACAAAGACATTGACATGGGCAATAGTAGGATTAGTGATTTGTTTCATATCAGTAATCCTTGTGCAGTTCGTTGTAACGAATGTTTTAAAGAAGTAGTTTACAATCTATATTTTCTAATGGTTAGTTTGATTAAGTCCTTTTGGTAAGGTATAATTAAGCTATATATATGATAATATCAATTAAGTATTAGATGTTTGATATAGATTTATCAAAATTAAATGGGACTGGTTACTCTGATTTATCTTCTTTCGTTTTGCAGATGATAAATTATGTGATAAGCATTTCAGTAGTTATAGTAGTAATTTCATTGCTCTCCGCAGGTTTCAAATTTATGCTTTCGGGAGGTGATGATAAGAAGATATCTGAAGCTAGTAGATCTTTGCTTTTTTCAATAATTGGTCTAATACTTGTATTTCTTTCACCAAACATAGTAAAATTCATAGTCAATGAACTGCTTAAATAAAAAAATAAAAAGTAGTGTTTTGTTATCCCCTTTATACCTATCTCTTTTTGTTACGAATGTTTTTGCTGAAACTGATGACCCACCTACAATAGGTAAATTATTTGATATAGTTGATAGGGTAATAGAGTTCATCTTCCCATTTGCATCATTTGTTGCAGTCGTCTTTATCATAATGGGTGGGTACATGTGGATCTCATCATCAGGTGATCCTGCCAAGATAAAACAAGCCCAAGGAACTCTTACATGGGCAATAATTGGTCTACTATTCACCATTTTAACACCAGCAGTCTTGAATCTAGTATTAGATCTCGTACAAAAATAATCTGAATGAAAAACAGTAATTTCAAAGCTGAGAATTTCTTCAAAAGTCAAGGATATGCTAGAAATGGTCTAAAACTAATCCTTAAAAATGAAAGAAACTTCAAAATCCATTTATCAATAGCTACGCTTGTCATTATTGCTGGTTTCATACTCAAAATATCATATCCAGACTGGATTGCAATCAGTCTTGTAATCTCTATGGTCTTAATATCCGAAGCTATGAACAGTGCTGTAGAAGCAGTATGTGACACAATATCTCAAGAATACAAGGTAAATATCAAATATGCCAAAGATGTAAGTGCGGGAGCCGTTCTTCTAAGTGTCTTAGTATCGATCATTACAGGTATAATAGTATTCACACCATACATTCTCAAAATATTCGGTCTTTAATACTCCTTTATCTCTGTCATGGTATAATGAACAGATGATTAAACTGCTCCAAAAAACAATCAAAAATATAATACTGCTAATTCTCCAATTGGTATATCTAGCAACATTAGTTCTCCCTGTATATTCAGACAATATTGCAAATTTAGAAAAAGAAATACAAGAAAAAACAGGACAAATAAATCAGAAAAAGGGAGTATTAAGCACCGTTGAATCAAGGATAAAAGATATCTCACAAGGAAGTTACACCATAAATCAGAAAATAAACCTAATAAATGAAGAAATTACCAAATTAGAAAACAGTCTTGAAGAAAATAAATCAAAAATAGATAACAAAGAAAAGGAAATTGAGGAAAAGAAGACAGAAATAGACAAGAAAAAAATAATACTAGATGAAATATCTGCAGAGCTATACATGGAAAGTCGTTTTACAACAACAGACTTCTTTTTCTCTGTCAAAGATTGGAATCAAATGATTGAAAGGCTGTTTGTTAAGAAGAAAGTGATAATGGGTCTCAAGCAGGAAATTGAGAAAATTAATGGAGACTTTAGTAATCTTGCAGATGCTAAAGCTAGTTTAGATAAAGAGAAAGAAGATTTAGATAAACAGAAAGAGGATTTGGATAAATCATACGAACTACTTGCTGAAGAAAAATCAAAATTACAAGCTCAATTGAATGAACAGTATAAACAGAGAAATGTTTTGAGTGCAGAAATATCAAATCTAAATGATAAAGTATCTCAATTACAATCAGCATTGATAGCTGCGAGAAGTGCAGGTTTGGTATCCTCTGGAGGTAGTGTAGGGACAGAGCAAGGTACTGCAATTTCTCAAGCCCAAGTTGGTTCTTTTGGTGTTTTCTCTATAGGAGCATATACACATAGAAATGGTATGAGTCAGTGGGGAGCGAAAGCTAGGGCTGATGCAGGACAGTCATATACTCAGATATTAAATTTTTACTATCCTGGTAAGAATCTTGCGAATAACACTGTGTATGTTGTAGGTGCTGGTAATGAAGCTTTGACAACAACTATTTCTGTTGACGGATATGGAACTCTTTCTTTTGAAGATGATTATCTTTTGGGTATAAAAGAAGTTCCTGAAAGTTGGCCAATGGAAGTTTTGAAGGCTCAAGCTATTGCTGCAAGGACATATGCAATTAGGTATACAAATAATGGGAGAAAGAATATATGTACAACTCAGTCGTGTCAGGTATTTAGTAAGCCTGTTAAAACGGGTGCATGGAGGCAAGCTGTTTTGGAAACAAGAGGTGTTGTCTTGTTAAATGGTGATGGTACTGCTGCCTCTACACAATACGCTGCTGTCCATGGTGCATGGGTAAATGGGGTAGGTTGGGATACAGTTAGTGGCAATGGAAGTGATTGGTTTAACAATGCATGGGAGAAAAAATCTGGAGTTAATTGGTTTTATAGATCTTGGTATATAAATGGATCTGGGTATTCAGGAGAAACCTGTGGTCATTCTCCTTTCCTCACTCATGATGAAATGTTGATTATGATTAACGCTTATCTTGTTAAAAATGGTATTGGAGTTAAGGGGAATCCTGATAGAGCCAGAATACTTCCAAGTGATTACGGTAAGTGTCCAGGTAGGTTGGATTACGGAAGGACAGATAAATCTCCATACTCTTTAAGCGAATTAAAGTCTTTTTTGAATTCTCCTGTTAATGCGATATATTCAGTTGCTGTAGAATTTGGTGAAGGAGTTACAAATACGGTAGTATTCGGTACTGATAGGGGATATGTGAATATTTCGGGTAGTGGGTTTAAAGATATATATAATCAGATTGCTCCAGGGCATATGAGAATTCAGCAACAAGCAGGATATGCCTTCTTCAATATTGAGAAAAGGTAATTTCAAATTAAAGATGAAGTCATAAAAAAAGAGCAGGGTAGTACCTGCTCTTAAATTTCCCAATTATTACAGTTTCCTAAAATTCTTCACAAACAACAGAGTAGTATGACCTTGGGTGATTACAACATGGACATAGCTCAGGAGCCTCTTTACCGTAATGTACATAACCACACTCTGCACAAGTCCATGCAACCTCTTCCTCTTTCTTAAATATTGATCCATCTTCTAAAACTTTTAGAAGCTTCTCATACCTTTGTGCATGATGATTCTCTGCTACAGCTATCAATTCCAATCTCTTTGCAATATCCTCATAACCTTCCTCTCTAGCAATCTTTGCAAATTCTGGATACATAGTATCTCTTTCATACACCTCACCATCTATAGCTGCCTTCAAATTCTCTTTGGTATCTCCCAATGTAAATGGAGCTTCACCTAGAACTTCTAAAGATTTATTCTCACCTTTAATATCTTGAATCATCTTAAAAAGCCAACTTGCATGCTCCTTCTCTTGATTTGCTGTAAGAGTAAATATATCGTAAATGTTCATACATCCCTCTTTTTTAGCGATACTAGCATAAAAAGTATACCTGTTTCTCGCCTGACTCTCACCTATGAAAGCCTTTGTCAAAACCTCTAATGTCTTACTCATATATTATTTATATTTAAATAATATTAATTAAAAAATTTCAAGCCAGCCTCTTCCAATATAGCATCAGAATTAGATGCTGGAAGAACATTAATTACATACTGATATGATGGTGTTACTATTGTATACAATCTCTCATTAGTAGCCTCTGGATCCATAGGTGTAACAAATGAATAATCAACAACCAAGTATGTGTTCTCTCCTATCTTCTTCTCTCTTGCAATCTCTTTAATCTGAGGATTCGCAGTTGCTCCTGTTCTCAATTCACCCAAAGTATCTAAGACCTTTCTCCTATTTGCATATGTATTTTCAGTATTTGATGTCTTAGAACAGCTAACATAAACTAATTTAGTAACATCCCCACTATTCTCTGTTCCTGAGAGAACCTGTCCCTCTGCTACTGTTGCATTGTCAAAGTATTTTGCATTATTCCCTTCATAGAAAGTTTTAAAGGCATTCTTCTCGTAGTTAAAAGAAAATTTACAAGAGTTTACAGCTTTTGTAATTAAATTAGTATTAACTGTTGTAGATGGTTCACTCTCTGTTGTTTTGTCCACCTTGTTCTCTACTGGATCAGTATTGGAAACACTATCTTCTTTTTCGGAAATTTTAGTTGTAGATGTTGAAGTTGTAGTATCCTTCTTTCCGTACTGCTGTGGTTTAATTACGGAAAAAGTAATTAGTAGGTACATAGATGCACATCCCAAACAGAACATTAAGATTGCTATAAAAG
>JBHAMS010000005.1:0-6060 GCA_041828405.1 Candidatus Dojkabacteria bacterium | reverse complement strand
TATCAATACCTTCTGTTTTAAGAGTATTCCATTTAGTGTTCTTAATACCCTTTATCATTTCAAAGATATCTTTTTCTAATTCCTCTTCTAAGTGGTATAAGGCTATATCACTTTCACCATGCTTAGTATGTGTGCTTAACCAATATACTTCTCCTTTTGAAATACCAAAAACTGTAGTAAGAAATTCTTTTAAATAAGGCATCTGCTTGTACTCTTTTGTATCTAACAATACCCCATCTATGTCTAAATATATCTTCATAATTGCTATATTTTAGCAGAAAAAGGGTGTTTGTATAGGAAAAACATGTAAAACAAGTTGTGATAAAATATCTATATAACAAGGTTTCTAAATTTATGAAATTACGAACCTTAATTATTTAGGTCATAATTTTGAAAATATGAATGGAATAGTAGAGGAGTGCCCATATATAACATCTGTAAAAGGTAGTAGAAGACATATATTCTTGTATGGTGATCGTGTTGTTAACAATGGTTGGTATGTATACTCAGACTTTGGAATAGAAACGGTAGACACTAAATGTAATTACGGTGGCTATAGGGAATGGTTAATATGTCCGATCTGTGGGAAGAAAAGATTAACTCTTTATTATGTGAACGATGGTTTTAAGTGTAGGGTATGTGGGAAATTACTTTATGATAAGCAAAGAGAATCAAAGAAGGGCCGTATTTCTTATGCAATTATTATAGATGCTACTAAATTAAAATATAGGAAAAAAATCTTAACTAGACCTTATTACAATGGGGTTCTAACAAAGAAGGCTAAGAAATTAATAGCAGATTATCAGAGGGTTATAGCTATAACCAAATTATTCTAAATGGAATATCTACATTTTATTAATCCTTTGGATTGAAGTATACTTGATAACCAATATGAACAAAGCAAATAGACACAAAACTACAACTGGCAGTGAATACACATTCATAGATCTTTTTGCTGGTATTGGTGGCTTCCATATTGCATTGCATAATCTAGGTTCAAGATGTGTCTTCATAAGCGAGTTTGATAAATATGCAAGACAAACTTATGAACATAATTTCAGTAAGATAGTACCTGATCTTATATCGTCTGATAATTTTGCAGGGGATATAACGAAAATTAATGCTAAAGATATTCCAGAGTTTGATATTTTATGTGCAGGTTTTCCATGTCAACCTTTCAGTGTTGCTGGTTATAAAAAGGGGTTTGATGATACAAGAGGCACTCTGTTTTTTGACATTGCAAGGATAATAAAAGAGAAAAAGCCTCAAGCATTTATTCTTGAAAATGTGAAAGGCTTATTTATTCATAATAACGGTCAAACACTTTTAAGAATGAAAGAAGTATTAGAAAGCTTGGGCTACTCTTTCTTCTACAAGATATTGAAAGCTGATGATTATGGTGTCCCCCAAAATAGGCAAAGATTACTAATGGTAGGGTTTAGAAATAAGGCAATTGAATTTGAATTTCCTAAACCATTTCCATTAAAAACAACAATGTCAGACATACTCGGTGGGAATTGTCCAAAAACAGTTGGTTATACTTTGAGAGTAGGTGGAAGAGGTTCTGGGATGGGAGATAGAAGAAACTGGGACACATATTTAGTAGATGGAAAAGAAGTCAGATTAAAACCACAACATGCTTTAAAGATGCAGGGCTTCCCTGATGATTTTCATTTCCCTGTAAGTGAGGCGCAAGCAATGAAACAGTTGGGTAACAGTGTTGCAATACCAATGATTCAAGCTGTTGCCGAACAAGTATTTATAAGTTTAAATAATAAAAATAGTGATAACAGCAAATAAGGGAGAATGGTCAGAATTTTATGTTTTACTTAAATTACTTGTAGAAAAGGGTTTCAATGGTGTGGACTCAGATCTAGAGCAAATACCAGGTCTCTTTTTCTCTGTATTTCAGGTTCATGGTAATGACAATAATCTTATTTATGAATTATCTGATAGTAACAAAATCTTAATAGCATCTACTGATAATTCTAAGTTAATTGATAATAAGGTAGTTAGGGAGAGATTGGATAGTATTCTTAATACGATAGTAAATACAAAAGAAAGGACTTTTGCTATTCCAGAAGCTGAGAAACTAATGGAAGAAATACTATGTAAGAAAATTAAATCAAGCTCATCAGAGAAAGGAGATATAAGACTGGTATTTGAGGAACCTCAAACTAAACAGATCGTAACAGATTATTTTAGTATAAAATCTTTCTTGGCGGGAAAACCAACTCTTCTCAATGCATCAACTCATACTATTTTTACTTACAAAGTGGTAAATCTTTCTTCAGAGCAAATTGCAGAAATTAATAATATGTTTAATAGCACTGGTAGTATTGATCTTACGAAAAGAATAGAAAAGATATATGAATATGGTGGGGAATTAGAGTTTCAAGGTATGGCTTCCAATACTATGGAAAAGAATCTCAAGAAGATAGATTCTTTATTTCATTTTGAAATAGCAGGAATGCTTAAAGATTCATATTTACATAGAAATAAGGAAATATCTGAACTTATTAAGACCTCTAAGTTGGAGGACATGAATAGGAAAATGGGAGAGTTCCTTGAAGCGACCTTGAAAGGGATGATGCCTGGAATTGAATGGGATTTATTAAATGTAGCAAACGGATTAATCCTGGTTATAAATGGTGGAGAACTTGTGGGTTTTCATTTGTGCAATAAAAGGGAACTTATTGACTACCTTATTAAAGATAGCTATCTTGATACTCCAAGCACATCTAGACATAAAATAGGTAAGATATACTCGGAAGAATCTGAGCCCCTTTTAGATCTATCATTACAAATACGATTAAAATAAAAACAGCTTAATAATAAAATTATGATACTAGGGCATATAAGCGACAAGCTGATTCCTCACTCCACTTCTTTTGTATTTTTCAAACGGAGTTGTCTCTACTTGGAAGAATATTTAAGAACAATATTCCAAGTGGAGGATATTGAGTTATTAGAAAAAGAGATTTTAGAAGTAAATGGCTCTTCTATCTCCGCTAAACAGCAAGCTTACCTGCTTACGGGAACTATGCTTATTAATAGGGTCTTTACACTTGCGGACAGTTACTTTGAGACTTTAGCATATGAAATGGGGTTATTATCAAAGGGTAATTTCCAATATATCCCATATGATGAAGAAGTAGGAAAAAAAAGTACTAAGGCTATAGGAATAAAAAGAGAAGATCATGAAATAATCTTCCATAGATTGTATCTATCTAACAAGAAGTATATTTTTAAATATGTGGAGGAGTATAAAGAACTAATTGAATTGTACCTTGACACATATTCCGAAATAAGGAATCCAACTACACACAATGCTTCTAAATTGACAGCATTTCTTGATTTACTGAAATCCTTAGTCCTTTCTATTTCCTACATAGATATTTCTTTTTCAAACAGTTGGAAGAACAATCCTGAATATACAGATATAATAAACATCTTAATGTATGAATATTTTATTGAAGTTACGATTACAACCTTAGAGTCCAAACAAGAGATTATGCAAAAGATCCCTAATATAAAGACTTTAGAAGAGTATGACAAGATAATTTCTAAAGTAGGAGAAATGAATATAAAAGAATACGAACCCCTGTATGACAAACTTTTCAACTTTGCAGGAGGAAAACAATTTAGTTTGTTACTCCTATGATTCTAATATACCTTTTCTTTTAGTGGTTTTTTTAGAGATACAATTCAAATAGGCAACCACTTTTAAGTTCCATGCACTTTAATATCGCCCACCAGCATTAACACCTATCCTATCCAACACATACTCGTACACTCTGACATCAGGCTTATACAACCCTATCTCATGAGAAATGAAAATATCTTTGAAAAAAGAATCCAAATTATCAAACTTCAACTCATGCACTCTCCTAGAAGGAAGAGCATTTGAAAGAATCCCAAGAGTAAAATTATCAGAAAGTTTCCGTAAAGTATCAATCACACCATCTTTTAGAACAAAATCTCCCTTCATACGACACATAGTCATCTTCTCCACAAGTTCATCTGTTGGTTCAACATTCAAAATGTTGCAGACCTTTCTATGCAAAGATTGCAAATACTCATACTCTTTCTCAACAGTATCTATCTCCTTAAACTGCCTATTCTCACTCTCTGTCTGATTTTCAATAACTCTGTCCAAAAGCTCTCTATACTGCTCTCTTGATAAACCAACTAGTTTACCAATATTCTCGTCCTCATGTGTCTTCTTGTACATAAGTACATTACCAACATCAAAAAGGATATATTTTATATTCCCCTTACCCATCTATTTATTCTTCTTAACTAAATATTCAGCAAGTCTATCATAATGATTCAACTTTTCATTCCAATACTTAACGATATCATCATAATTAGATGATGCCTGTGTACCATCAAAACCATCATACTTAATAATCCTATCAACACTACCACCCTCTCCTTCTGGTTTCAATGCAACAGAAGCATCTAATTCTGCTACAAAGCTAACAGGTTTACCATTTGGCTCACAGTATGACAAACACTCTCTAATCGTTACCTTTCTTGATTTACCATCTATCAAATACAAAAAATCTTCACTACTCAATACCTTATCAAAATATTTAATAAATGCACCAGGATAACCATTCAATGCTTCAAAATAATATCCTACATCCAATTTAAAAACATTCTTACCTAATCTGTTAGAAGCTTCAACAACAGCATATTCTGCAACTTTTTGTACATCTAAACTCTGTATCTCAATAGTTTCTGTCTTTTCATATAGCAAGTCTATCTCTGGATATTTACTAAAAGCATATTTAGCAGAATTTATCTTGTTTTGATTACCTGTTAAAAAAGTAACTTGCATATATATACCATCGTAATTGATTTAATAATTAATCATACTAAAATCAGAAAAAGAAAGATATACCAAAATATTCTACTGAATGTTAAAATCATTCATTAAATAAAATAAATTAACCAATATGAAAACAGTAGGAATCATAGGTGGTCTTGGACCAGAAACAACATCAGAATTTTACCTAGATATTGTTTTCGGTACATACAAGAAATCTAAGGAGCAAAGACCTGCCGTAATCATTTCTAGTGTCCCACTACCATACCAAATAGAGGCAGATTTAATAGAAAGGAATGAAGGAGGAGACAGATATATTCCTTACTTAACAGAAGAAGCAAAAAGATTGGAAAAATCTGGTGCGGATTTTTTAGTAATGCCCTGCAATTCTCTACATGTATTCATAAATGAAATAAGAGAATCCGTATCAATACCTGTACTCAGCATAATAGAAGAAACAGTAAACTATATAAAAGAAAGAGGCTATCAAAAGGTTGGTATAATATCAACATCAGCAACAATACAAAACAAACTATATGAGAATGCATTCAAGAAAGCAAATATTGAATACATAACTCCCGATGATTTTCAGCAAGCAAAAATGGGTAAGATTATAGTCAATTTAGTAACAGGTCAACAAAGGAACGAAGATAGGGAAGAAATTATCAGAATAATAGACACTTTTGATATTAAAGATGTAGATTGTGTAGCCTTGGCCTGTACAGACCTACAACTCTTAATACCAAAACATAAAACCTTACCTATATTTGATACTATGAAAATACTTGCAGAATCTACAACAAGGGAGATATTAAAATAGTTTCAGGTATCATGAAAACAAATTTCAAAAAATTCTACTGGGGAGAAAATACTGAAGTAATATTTCAACCATTCACAAAAGAACCAAAAGATATACCTATCACAGCATGTATGGCAATGGCAACTCTCAATAATGAATATCTCGTCCTATCAAGTCCACAAAGAGGTTGGGGATTACCAGGAGGACATAGAGAAAAAGGAGAAACACCTCAAGAAACAATAATTCGTGAACTATACGAAGAAACAGCAGTAAAAATAAATCAAAACACATTAAAAATAGTAGGTGGTTGGTTCATAAAAAAGATTCACAAAACAGAAAAGAACAGTAAATACCCAGATGAAGCATATATGCTACTCTTCATAGCAGACATAACCCAAGTAAAACAATTCACAAAAAGATTTGAGAT
>JBHAMS010000004.1:0-3887 GCA_041828405.1 Candidatus Dojkabacteria bacterium | reverse complement strand
GGTAAGGTAGCTTGGGATGTTGATGCTGTTGGTAAAAATATCTCCTCTGAGGGATATATCATAAAGGAGGCAACAGCTGGTCAAAATCTTTACCTGACAATTGATATAAATGCTCAGAAGAAGATGTATTCTCTTTTGGAATCAGCGATTCCAGAGTACAGTGCAAATGCGGGTGCAGGTATCATAGAAGATGTTGAAAATGGTGATATTTTAGCTATGGCTGTTTACCCATCATATGATAACAATCTTTTTGTGAAGGGAATATCTCAAAGTGATTACTCTGCATTGTTAAACGATCCCAAAAATCCATTGTTAAACAGAGCTTTAGCAGCTCAAGTTCCTCCAGGATCAACATTTAAACCATTGGTAGCAGCATCTGCTCTTGATGCTGGTGTCATAACAAGGAATACAACATATGTTAGTAGAGCAGGGTATACTTTCTCAAGTGGTGCTAGATTTCAGGAATATCACAATAATTCATACGGTGTTTTGAATTTGATTGATGCCATCTCGGTATCTTCAAATATTTACTTCTGTGAAGTCATAAGGAATTGGGATATGAATGCTCTTGTCCCATATTTGGAAAGATTTGGTATTGGGAGATATACGAAAATAGATATACCAGGTGAAGCTTCAGGTAGAGTCCCATCTCCTGCAAATAAGGTGGCATTGGCAAATACATCAAGTCCGTGGTTGGAGCCTGTCTGGTATCCAGAGGGAGATTCTTGTAATTCTGTAATCGGGCAGGGTATTACACTTGTTACTCCAATCCAGATGGTGAATTGGACATCTGCAATTGCTAATGGTGGTACTCTAAATACTCCTCATGTTGCGAAGTATTTTGAGAATTCGGAGAAGAAGAAGGAGGAGGTTAAGTTTGATGCTTTAGGCACTAATATCATCTCTTCTGAGTCTTTGTCCATTGTTAGGGAGGCTATGTATAATGCTGTGAGTGGGCCTAGAGGGACAATTAGGGGTCTTTCTAATCTTCCTGTTAAGATTGGTGCAAAGACAGGTACTGCTGAGTTTGGTAAAGTGAATAGTAAGGGTATATATGAGCATACTCATGCTTGGGTTACTCTTTTTTTCCCGTATGAGAAGCCTAAATATGCTATGACAATATTTTTGGAGGATGGTGGGCAGAGTTACAATGCTGTGAATGTTGCTAGGGAGATGGTTGTTTGGATGTCGGAAAACGGGTTAATCTAAATTTCATTTTTGGTCTGTATATTTGAAGTATGGAGATTTTACATATTTCAGATGAAGGGTATCCAGCTCTTTTAAAAAAGATATATGATCCACCATCTAGATTGTTTTGCTATGGTGATACTGATTTGTTGAAGAAGAGGGGTATTTCAATTATTGGTACTCGCAAGATTACGGAGTATGGAAGGAGAGTTATTGATACTTTTTTAGGTGATTTTCTTGTGGGGATGGATGTTGTTGTTGTTAGTGGTTTGGCATATGGTGTTGATGCGTATGTTCATTCTGTTTGTTTGGAGAGAGGTATTGAGACAATTGCAGTCATTGCAGGGGGTGTTGATATGGGTGTGCCTAAGGGGAATATTTCTTTGCTCAAGAGGATTTGTAAGTCTGGATTGGTTGTGACGGAGTATGAGGAGGGTAGAGGGGTTGAGAAATATATGTTTGTGATGAGGAACAGAATAGTGGCTGGACTTTCTCAATCTTGTGTGGTGATTGAGGCTGGTTTGGATAGTGGTTCTCTCATTACGGCAAGGTATGCTTTGGAGGCTAATAGGGATGTGTATGTTGTGGTGGGGAACATATTTAGTGAAAGTTCAGTTGGTTGTAATGAGTTGGCTAAGCAGGGAGCTGGTATTATAAATAGTTTGGAGGATTTTAAGGAAGTTTTGGGTCTAAGTAATGGACAGATTTGTATTGGTTTTTAGGTTTTATGTAATGTACTGTAGGTTGTCAGATAGTAAATCTAGTAAATAGCTTCTAGAATTCTCTTGTATTAGGGAAACTTAGTTTTTCATTTGACTTGTGCTAAGTCTCTTTTTTTCTTCTTTTTCTATTGCTGTTTTTATCCACCAAGATAAATATGCTGGTAGGTGCACATCTGTCTTGCTTCCCTCGTATTTCTCTATTCCAACTATCGCACCATGTATTGCTGTGGAATAGTCTTCTGATTTGTATTTTTGTGGAACTGAAAGTAGTAGATTTAATATTATCTTGATATCTTTTGTTGTATACATAAGTCGGTTTGATATCTAATTTAAGTGTTAAATGAATCATAACAAAATATAAGAAAATAGCAATTGATTAATGCATTTTACCCCACCTTATCTTCACTTTTTACAGTGTATAAGCAGGGACTTGCAATGTGAGCTTCTACCAACTCACAACCGACCTACACAGTATATATTTGAATATGCAAGATACACTTAAATATTACCAATTCATTATACATATATTTGACAATCCTTGTATACATAATGTATTTTGAAGACCATGGTAAAAAGAAAAAGTAAGTCAAAAACAAAAAAAAGTAAAAGTGTTGGCTCTACTAGAGCAAAAAGCTACTCAAATCTGCTAATAGTAGAGTCTCCATCAAAAGCTAAAACAATTAACAAATATCTTGGCTCTGATTACAAAGTAATGGCAACCGTTGGTCATGTAATTGATTTGCCAAAAAGTAAATTAGGTGTAGATATTGATAACGGATATGAACCAATATATGAAAACATATACGGGAAAGGTAAGATAATTAAAGATATTAAAAAAGCTATACCTAAAGATGGAAATGTGTATTTAGCAATGGATCCTGACAGAGAGGGAGAGGCAATCGCTTGGCATGTAGCAAATAGTTTAGGTTTGGAAAACCCCCAAAGGGTAACATTCCATGAAATTACTAAGGATGCCATAGTTGATGCTATTAAACATGTTGGCAAGATAGATATTGATCTTGTAAATGCACAAAAAGCAAGAAGGGTGCTTGATAGGTTGGTTGGTTACAAGCTTTCAGAGCTTCTTTGGAAGAAGATTTGGTATGGTCTTTCTGCAGGAAGAGTGCAATCTGTAGCTTTGAGGTTAATTGTTGAGAAAGAGGAGGAAAGAGATGCATTTAATTCAGAGGAGTACTGGGAGGTTAAGGTTAAACTTAAAGATTCAGATGAGAGTATTTTGGAAGCAAAACTCCAGAAGAGGAATGGTAAGAAATATATTCCTAAGAGTAAGGAAGAGGTTGAAAAGTTTGAGGAGATGATTGGTGATAGTGAGTTTGTTGTTAAAGATGTTACTAAAAAGAGGGTTAGTAGGCATGCGTATCCTCCATTTACAACTTCTACTATGCAACAGAGTGCATATAATGTTTTGGGATTTACTTCTAAGAGGACAATGAGTGTTGCTCAGGTATTGTATCAGGCAGGATATATTACATATATGAGAACGGACTCTGTTAATCTTAGTGAGAAAGCTGTTAAGAGTATACGGGATTTGGTTAGTAAGAGGTATGGTGATGAGTATATTCCTAAAGCTCCGAATTTCTACAAGGCTAAAGCTAAGAATGCTCAGGAAGCACATGAGGCTATTAGGCCAACTGATTTTTTGATTAGTGATGTGAAGATTGAGAAAGAGTTAGGAAAGGATGCTGGTAGATTGTATTCTTTGATATGGAGTAGGAGTGTTTCTAGCCAGATGAGTAACAGGGAGGTTGAGCAGTTGAATGTTTCTCTTGTTCCTAAAGATTTGAAAGATCCAGAGTATCTTTTTAGTATGGGTGCAGAGAGTGTTCTTTTTGATGGCTTTAGAAAAGTGCTTGGTGGGAGTAAGGATGAGAAGGATGTTCAGGAGATATCGTCAATGGAGAAGGGTGATGTTTTGGAGAAGATTGATTTTGTTAATGAGCAGAAGTTTACACAGCC
>JBHAMS010000003.1:0-2763 GCA_041828405.1 Candidatus Dojkabacteria bacterium | reverse complement strand
TATTTATCCCCGGATTACTGTACTGATCAAAAGCACTAATGATGTTATCCATATGCATTTTTGCAATCTCCTTACTTGAAGCAGTTGTAATTATACGAATCTCTGCAACAAGACCAGGTTTTGCAATCTTCTTACGAATACCATCAATTTTATCCTGTGGTACAGTTATCTTTTTTTTCTCAGGATCAGCATTGTTACTTTCAATATTCTGTACAAAATTAGAACCATTCTTCTGCCAAGAGGAATTTGTAGGAGAAACAACTAACTGAACAATAGCGCCTTCATTCTCAGACATTTTACTAAGAGTGCTTAGAACATTTGCCATCGGATCACCTGTAAAATCAGATGCTACCCTAATTGGACAGTATGACTCGTCATCTAAAACTAATCTAGCCATTTCCACCTGACTCTCTGGAGAGAAGATATTGTATTCATCAACAACTAATACATCTGCATCTTGATATGATCCAAGTATCTGTTTCTCAAC
Source organism: Candidatus Dojkabacteria bacterium (assembly GCA_041828405.1). Classification (GTDB taxonomy): domain Bacteria; phylum Patescibacteriota; class Dojkabacteria; order SC72; family SC72; genus UBA5232. Next base: position 2,276 of record JBHAMS010000003.1, on the reverse strand, counting down.
CAAATCAGCAAGTTTTCTAGGACAGTGAACAAAGAATCGTATCTCTCCTGGAAATCCTACCATTTCAAAACTAACACAGTTGTTTACTGTAAAACTTTCACCTAGACCATCAGCCTTCCCCCCTATTCCATACAGATTTGCAAACATTTTCTCAGCAACACCTATTTCTACCTCACTATTTCGTGGGACTCTAACCTCCATTAAGACTCCATCTGCAGATTTTTCATTTCTATCTCTTTTCTTTAATTTCTTTTTAGCAAACAGAAAACCTACAACACTTAAACCAACTACAACAGCAATTACAATGATTAACAACCATGGAATATTCCAATTTTTTGAACCGTAGTAATCCTCATATGAATTTTTTGAATACTGTGTAGTAGTATTTTCATCAATATTCTTAACAGGATTAGGTCCTAAAAGTTGTGAATATATATACTCAGAGTTCATTTATGGACAGTAAATATTATAATAGAGGATAACACAGGAAAAAACTTTAATCAAAAGAGAAATTTTTCTTTAATCAATCGTAGGAATATCTCCTTTAATCTTTTTTGAAAGCAACATTAAACCTAAAGTTCCATCAACCTCTTTCTTTTTATCTATAACCTCTTGATATGATTCAAAATTAGGAAGATACTCTTGTACATACTCACTATTCCCAGAGCCACTAAACTCAACATTTTTTGTAGTTGGTTCTACAAATAGTTTCTTAGCTTCTGGTTTAACACTCTCTTGAGGTGTTTCTTTAATCTCTGTTTGTGGATTTTCTACAGGAACTTGTTCCAAAGGAAACAATGTAGTAGCTTCCGAAGAGGAAGTTTCTCGAATATTTGATATTTTTTCACTAACTAATCCGTCTATACCTGCCATATCCTATATTATATCACAAATTTCTTACTTTCATTTAACAATTCTCTATCCAAATCCCTTTGCTTCTCCCTTTCTTTCTTCTCATATCTCTTCTTTCCTCTAGCCATACCCACCTCCACTTTTATGATACCTCTAGTTTCATATATTGATACAGGAACTAACACTAAGTTCTTTGATTTAAGCTTCCCAGAAATTTTAATCAACTCCTCTTTTTTTACAAGCAACTTTCTACTCCTATGCGAGTCGTAATTTGTACTACCATCGTACTTATACTTAGGAACATCAGTATTAACAAGATACAGTGTTCCATCAATAATTTTGACAAAAGAATCAGAAAGGTTTGCCCTACCGCTCTTAATAGATTTAACCTCAGCACCAGTTAAAACAACTCCAGCTTCAAAACTCTCAAGTATATCGTAGTTGAATCTTGCTTTTTTATTTGTAATTTTCATAGCCGATTATACTACAAAGCAACTTTCCATATCATTGAGCCTTCTGCAACATAAATATTTTTTTCTGAAAGATCTGCTGTTAAATCTTTTACATTTGACCATGCATTTACATCATCTCCCCTGTATTCATACTGATTTAGCAGAAGAATTTGGTTCGGATGTCTAGCTTCAGCTCCTGACTCTATTGGTTTTTCAAACTTTAAGATTCTTTTACTACTTGAATCGTAAAGAAATATTGAACTTCTTAAATCTTCACCGTATGTATAGCCACATGAGAGATTTCCATACTCACCTGTAAGTCCTGCAGGTGAGAGAGGATTTTCAGCTTGTTTCTGTTCCACATAGTTCCAACTGTACCTTATGAAGTTTGAATTTATAACAATATATACACTTAAATCTGCCATTAAATCTACAGCACTAGAAAAATTCGCATTCTCTATATATGAGAAAAGAAGACCATATCTGTTGCTATATGCTGGTGATGATTTCATAATGCTCTTTCTATCTCTTGAAAGGAGATATATTGCATCAGCTTCAGTCAAAACAATCATACTTGATATATCTTTCTCCTTAATATCGCTTCTTGTAAGACCAGACATCGATGTTATTTCACCAAAGACATTCTCATTATCAAAAGATGACTTCAGTACTCCAGATTTTTCATCAAAGATGTAAACTCCCTCAACACCAACTGAGATATATTTAGGCTCTTTTACAAGTTTCTGAGAATCTGGAATTGTCTTAAACGATTTATCTGAAAGATTTACAAAGTAAATTGCATTTCTTCCACTATCAGCAACAATTAAAAACTCTTTTTTCTCTTTTGTCCTGTACATCTCAATATCTGCAAGAACAGATCCCTCACCAAATGTTAATCTAGGATTTATATATTCTTGAAGTTTTCCATTAGCTGTTGACACAGGAATTTTTTTGTAGAAAGAATCTGATATT
>JBHAMS010000002.1:0-3356 GCA_041828405.1 Candidatus Dojkabacteria bacterium | reverse complement strand
TTTCTCCACCAATAGAGTTAAAAGAGCCTCCAACGTATAATTTATTATTATTCTTGTCCAATAACAAAGTTTTAATCACATCATAATATCCACTACTACCACTTGCCCCAGGATTAAAATTCATATCAAGAGAACAATCTGCATTAACATGAGCAATATTGCTTCTTGGAATATTACCAACGTGAGTAAAATCTCCACCTATATAATATCCTCCGTTACCATCAGATATCAAAGCACTAACGCTACCCTTTACTTTAGGACAAGCAGCATTTAACAACTTCCCAGTCTGTCTATCAACAGCAGCCAATCCTCCTATATAAAAATCAGAGATATGAAAACCATTATAACTATCACTGATATAGGAATGTAGGATACCATCAGGAGAGATATAAGGGTATTGCATAATGGAATTATTAGTTTTCCAGACAGCAGGGTTATCTACATATTTTATACCTGCGACTTTCGCACCAGTATCAACCCACTCTCCTCCAGTACATTGTTCATCGTTACTACCACCAACACAAACCCAACCATTCGCTAAAACGGAATATGTATTCTTGCCATGTACAACATCAATATATCCACCATCAGGAACCAAACCATTGTTTGACAATATTCCTGTACTACCTCCCGCTAACAAATCAATCTTCTCACTCCCATCAAAAAAATAAAGATTTGTACCATTCCACCACAAATCACCATTAGTAGGAGCATCCAAATCAACACCATTAGAAGAAGCAAAATTCATCTGAGGAACAGTATTAGTATTAGCACCAAGAGAAAGAATCGCATTACCACTAGTAGACCTACCAAAAGTAGCATAACCATATTGGTTAATTAAAGAAAGAACATTACCCAAAGAATCCCTCCACTCCTGAAGATTACTGGCTGTACCATCACCAACAATATCCAACTTAGAATTAGGAGATGAAGTACCAATACCTAACCTACCATTACTCGTATTAAAAAAGAATTTAGAAGTCTCAGGAGTAGTACCACCAATCCCAACATTATCCGTAGTAGAGGTAAGGTATGTATATGCACCACTATCAGTCCAAAGAGAACTATTACCACAACCAGAAGCAAGAGTGCATACAGCTGAACCATTCCAATACAAAGCTCCTCCTACATTGTAAATCCTGTCAGTTACTGTAGATGGAGCGTCCGTCCTCTTAGCTATGTAAAAAGTTTGATCATTCTCAAAAGAAAATGCTTCAGTATCACCTTTTGAAAAGCTAGCAATCTTACCAGTACCACTCTGAACGACATTAAGAACTGTAGAATCAAAATTAGCAGAATCAGACCTAAATGTAACTAGAGGCCAAGCATTACTACCACTATAGCTACTTAGAACCGTTAAACCAGACTGAGATTTATCCCCTGAAATACTTAATCTCTCCCCTCCCATATCAAATGCAAAAGGAGAATTACTACTTAACCCTAGAAGATAGTCCGTATATGATTGACCACCTATGGCTGTGTATGTGTTAGAACCTAAACTGAAGCTATCTGTCGTATTTGTAAGATATGTATAGTTTCCTGCATCACTCCACAGATTAGTACCGCTACTACCACTTGCAATATTCTCCCAAGCAGTACCGTTGTAGATTTTCAAAGTATTGCTTGTAGTGTCATAGTAAACCATACCTGCCGATGGTGTTGCATATCCAGAAGCATTTGATGAGGTATTGAATTGGAAAGCTCCTGATGCACCAGATGAGTATTTGGAACGAATTGAGTAAGCTGATGATTGCAGTGGCATTCTTGAGAATGTTTCAGTATATGTTGTATCACCTGCAGGACTGAAAGCTATTTCAATGAAGATATTATCTTCACCTTGAATCATACTATTTAATGAAGTATAGGATGCAGGTGTTGTAACTCCACTTCCAAGTGAAAGATTGAAAGCTCCATTGTATTGCCCTATTTCAACATTTTCAAAAGTCTCTGTGAGGAAAAGAGTTCCAAGTGTTGTTGCTGAGTAGTATCGCACCTGAAAATCACATGTGTCATTAGCATTACCAAATACAACACATGCAGGAGATCCTGCAGTTACATTCAATCCTTCATATCCTGCATCGTTTCTCACAATTTTCCCTTCAAGATTGATTGTTTCATTGTTTGAAGAGAGTATTGGTTTAACAAAAGTAAGTGGCAAAAGAAGCCCTATTGAGGATAGTAATGCAATTGTGTATTTTAGAATTTTTTGTTCTTGTTTGTGGCAGTAGTTTTCCATACAAGTATATTCACTTACTTGTACAGTATATTGCTATTTTTAGATTTATGTCAAAAAATTTTATACACTTACAGACTATGGGAGACAAGTCCTGTTAGTCGAAGTCTAAGAGTCTTATGAGATTAGAGACTAAACCACTATGCTTACTATTTTATTAGGGATATAGATAATCTTCTTAACACCACCCTCTCCAACTATCGGCTTGATGGATTCTAATGATAGAATTCTCTCTTTTACACTCTCTTCTGTATCATTTGGGAAGACATCTACTTTACATCTAATCTTTCCATTTATCTGGACAGGCACCTCAATTTTTTCGTCTTTTAATTCATCTTCATGAATTTCTGGCCATGCCTGATTGTGTACACTATCGGTATGTCCTGTTTGAGACCAAACCTCCTCTGCTAGATGAGGTAATATTGGAGCGACTACAACTATGAGCTCTTCAATCTCTTCTTTAGGCATAGTTGTTTTATTGAATCCATTGTAGAATTCCATTAAAGCAGATATTGCAGTATTGAATTTGAAGCCCAATATGTCATTTTGCACTTTGTACAAAAGTCTAGACACTGCTTTTCGCACTTCGGTATTCAGAGTGCTATTTTGACTATTTCCCCAAGCATTTAGAAGGAAATCATAGTATTTTGAAACAAATCTTTTGACTCCATTTATTGTTTCTTCATTCCATACAACATCTCCTTCGTATGGTCCCATAAACATCATATATGCTCTAGTTACATCAGCACCAAACTCTTTTATCAACCTGTCTGGAGATATTACATTACCTAGAGATTTAGACATCTTAACACCACCCTCTCCCAAAACCATTCCATGTATAGTTCTTCTCATGTACGGTTCATCTGTTGGTACAAGACCTAGATCGTAAAATATTTTATGCCAGAACCTAGAGTAAAGAAGATGTAGAGTGACATGCTCAGCTCCTCCTTCATAGTGGTCAACTGGTAGCCAGTATTGCAATTTTTCTTTGCTTGCAAACTCTTTACTGTTATTTGGATCGCAGTATCTTAGATAGTACCAGCTAGAACCAGCCCAGTTTGGCATTGTATCTGTTTCTCTTTTAGCATCGCCACCACATTTTGGACATTTCGTATTTACCCAT
>JBHAMS010000001.1:0-13283 GCA_041828405.1 Candidatus Dojkabacteria bacterium | reverse complement strand
AATCAGGAATTTTCAAGGCAGCAGAGAGTGTTGGTGGTAAGGAGAGGAAAAGAGCAAAGGAGGTAACTAAGGAAGTTGTTAAAAGATTGAAGAAGAAATATGCTGGTAAATTTTCAGTTAAGACTGAGGATATTGCAAGTGTTGTTAAGGAAACTCTTCTTGATATGGGACATGGTAAAACTTCTGTAGCTTTTTCACTTTTTGTAGATTTAAGAAATCAGGTTAAGAATATTAAGTCATTGATTGATGCGAATACTTTAGTTAAAGATTATATTGACAAGCTAGATTGGCAGGTTAATGAAAATAGTAATATGGCTTACTCTTGGCAGGGTTTGAATAATTACATCTCCTCCTCTATTCAAGCAAATTACTGGTTGCATAGCTTGTATCCAAAGGAAATTTCAAATGCAAACATTAACAAGGATTTCCATATTCATGATCTTGGTATGTTGGCCACATACTGCTGTGGTTGGAGTTTGGAAGATTTGCTTCTCAAAGGTTTTACTGGAGTGAAAGGAAAAGTTTCATCTAAGCCAGCAAAACATTTTGGAGCTGCTCTTGGTCAGTGTGTAAATTTCTTTTACACTCTTCAGCATGAGGCTGCAGGTGCTCAAGCTTTCTCCAGTTTTGATACTTTCTTAGCCCCATTCATTAGGTACGACAAGCTTTCTTACAAAGAAGTTAAGCAGAAGATGCAGGAATTCATCTTTAATATGAATGTACCAACAAGAGTGGGCTGCCAGTGTGTGTCAGAAGATACTGAAATATTGACTCCAGATGGTTGGAAATCATATCAGGATATTGAGAAAGGTTGTGTCATTAAAACTTTCAATTTGGAGAGTGGTGAAATAGAGGATCAGGTTGTTACATCTGTTTTTAAGAAAAAATACAAAGGTCATATGTTCAATCTGAAAAACAGAATTCAAGATCAGTTAATTTCTCCAAATCATCGTGTAGTTAGGAAACTTTTCAGTAGTGATAAATATGCACTGCAACCAATAGAAAAAGTTTTAGAGTTAAAATCTCCTTTCATTATTCCACTTTCTGGAAAGAATGCTAGAAAATCCTCTGATATGAGTGATGAGCAAATTGCTTTGATGGCTTGGATTATCTCCGAAGGAAGTATTGAGCGAGCTGTTAAATCTAAAAGTGCTAAAAGAGTAACAATATATCAGTCAAAGATTAAGAACAGGAAAAAGTATGGGGAGATAAAGAGGCTTCTTGATTATTTCAAGTTTACATATTCTGAACATATCACAGTTGGTCTTGGAAAACCTGTTGTTGGCATTAGGTTAAATGCTGAAAGTTCAAAGGTGGTACATAAATGGTTTGATTCAGATAGTAGTGTTAAACATATTCCAGATTCAATTTTAGAATTGGATGAAAGGCAGTCATTGCTCTTTTTGGATACATATATGAAGGGTGATGGTACAGAAGATTGTAAAATTGTTATTACAGATTGTGAAATTGTAGATGCTCTACAAAGTATTGCTGTAAATGCAGGATACGGTTCAACTGTTCTTGTTAGAAAACCTAGCATTGGGAGTAAAGATATCTTCGTTGTGAGGATAATTAAACATCAGGAAACATATATTAAGAGTGTTAAAAAGGTAGATTACGAGGGAGTCATATGGTGTCCACATACAAAAAATGAAACAATTATTGCAAGAAGAAATGGTAAGGTTTTTGTAACAGGAAATACTCCATTCACCAATATTACTATGGATTTAATTCCTTCTGGTATGCTTGCTGAGCAGGGAGTTATCATTGGTGGTGTTGTTCAAAAAGAGAAGTACAAGGAGTTCCAAAAAGAGATGGATATGTTAAACAGAGCATTCTGTGAGGTAATGATGGAGGGTGATGCGAATGGTAGACTCTTTTCCTACCCTATTCCTACATACAATTTGACTAAAGATTTTGATTGGGACAAAAAGGAATATATTCCAATATGGAAAATGACTGCGAAGTACGGTATCCCATACTTCTCCAATTTCATAAATTCAGATATGAATCCTGATGATGCAAGAAGTATGTGTTGTAGATTGAGATTGGATAACAGGGAGTTAAGAAAGAGAGGTGGTGGTCTGTTTGGAGCAAATCCTTTAACTGGAAGTATTGGTGTTGTAACAATAAATCTACCGAGAATTGGAATACAAACAAAGACAAAAAAGGAGTATTTTAAGAGGCTTGATGAATTGATGGATCTTGCTAAAAAATGCTTAATGATTAAAAGGAAATTTGTTGAGAAATATATGAGTATTGGTCTTTATCCATACTCTAAATTCTACTTGGAAAATATCTACAAGAGGTTTGGTGAATATTACAAAAATCACTTTAATACGATTGGAATTATTGGAATGAATGAATCAATGATGAATTTCTTTGGTAGTAAGGAGAAAGGGCTTGCTTCTGAAGAAGGTAGAGAGTTTGCCCTAGAGGTAATGGATCACATGAGAGAAAGGTTAATGAAATACCAAGAGGAAACTAATCAGTTATTTAATTTGGAAGCAACACCTGGAGAGGGAGCTACTTACAAATTTGCAAAAGCAGATAGAAAGAAATTTGGTGAAGATGTCATAACTGCTGCTGATATTGGTAAGAGTAAGAGTGATGTCCCCTACTATACTAACAGTACACAGCTTCCTGTTGGCATGACTGATGACCTGTTTGAAACTCTAGATTTGCAAGATGAATTTCAGTGTAAATATACGGGAGGAACTGTCTTACATATATATATGGGTGAAAGGATTACATCTGTTGAGTCTGTTAAGAATCTTGTGAAAAAAATAGCGATGAATTACAAGTTACCATATTTTTCGATAACTCCGACATTTAGTATATGTCCAAAGCATGGATATATTGCAGGTGAACATAAATACTGTCCGATTTGCGACTCTGAGAGAGGTTACAAAGCTGGTATGCCTTTTGATGAGGAATAAATATTATATAATTTTTTAATTTACATATATTATGAAGAAGATTAAAAGACAGAGATGTGAGGTCTACTCAAGAGTTGTTGGGTATATAAGGCCAATTTCTCAGTGGAATGTTGGTAAGCAAGCAGAGTGGGGAGATAGGAAGATGTATAGAAATTGTTGTTGTAATAACTAATGGAAGTCCCTATTGTTGAACTAGAAAAAGCTACTCTTCTTGATTATCCAGGAAGAGTGGCTTGTATTCTTTTTACATACGGTTGTAATTTAAGATGTCCGTATTGTCATAATCCAGAGCTTGTTACAGAGAAACTAAATAGGGAAATTCTTCTAACACAGGAGTATATTTTTGATTTCCTGAAAAAGAGAGTTGGTAAATTAGATGCTGTAGTTATCACAGGTGGTGAGCCACTAATACATGAAGGAATATTTAAACTTCTTTCTGATATTAAAAAAATGGGATATTTGGTGAAATTAGATAGTAACGGTTTGCTTCCAGATAGATTAAAGAAAGCTATTGATTCTGGCAATGTTGATTATGTGGCAATGGATATCAAGTATCCTCTCTCTGAATATATGAAGAATGTTCCTAATAGCTCAAAACTAATTCAGGAATCTGTTAATCTAATCATGAATTCAGGATTGGATTATGAATTTAGAACAACATATGTAAAAGGTATACATACTGTTGATTCAGCAGAGCAGATTGCAAAGATAGTAAAGGGAGCTAAAATATATTACATACAGAATTTCCGACCTGGCAAAAGTATTGATCCTACACTAGATAGAACAAACAGTTTTACAAGAAAGGAGCTAAAAGAAATCAAAAAGATAGCTTCCAAGTATGTAAAAAATGTTTTTATTAGGGAATAGGATTCTCCAATACCTTTATAACTTTCCCATTTATCAAAGTATTGCTACTCTCGTCTAAATATATTGGTTGATTAAGAGGATTGCTTGAATTTGGATAGAGAATAACCATATCTTTGCTATGTTTGAATCTCTTTACTGTTGCACAATTTTCAACAATAGCAACAACGATATCTCCATCTTCAATATCTGCATCCTTCTGCACTACAATATATGAACCCTCTACTATTTTCTTGCCATCAATCTCTGCTAAATCCATAGAATCACCCTTAACAATAAGTGAAAACAGGTCATCTTTTCTACCAATGATAGACTGATCCACTTTCAAAACACCAATATTCTCCTCTTCAGCTGAAACAAGTGGTACACCTGCATTCGCATATCCCAAAATTGGTATTCCTACTAAATAATCATACACAATGTCGTCATCATTACTATCTAATACATGTATACCTCTAGGCTCACCTGTACGGAATATATACCCCTTCCTTTCAAGTGCCTCAAGATGGATAACAACACCTCTTTTTGTAGATATCCCTAAATTATGTTGTAACTCTCCAAGTGATGGAGCTGTACCATTTTCTAGGTAATACTGCTTAATCAATCTTAATACCAATTCTTGCTTCTTTGTTAATATGTTATCCATATATTTTATTTTAATATCTTATGTATACCAGTATACCCTACTGCAGGTATACCGCAAGTACCTGTAGTATTGAAATTGAAAATGAAGAAAAATTATGTATATACTCTACTTGTTACTTTATCAACAATATCTATGGTAAAAGAGAAAAAAACAAGAAGAATATATTCAATGTCTGACATAAAACCCAATATGCAAAATCTTCAAAAACCAATGTTGGCATGTCTTCCAATACTGTCAATATGGATAATGTTTAGAGAAAAAGATGATCTTTTTGCAAGATATCATTCAGTAATATATTCCTTTGCAACAATTATGTTAATTACAAGAATACAAGTAGTTGTACTAATATCAATTATTATGTTTATGTATGGGCTTGTTAGAGTGTCTAAAGGTAAAAGAGTTGCACTGCCATTTATTGATAATGGAATATTAAAAATCATGAGCTACATTGATAATCTTTTCTAATGCAACATATATGCTAAATTTTGAAAATAATGTATACTTATCTCATATATAAAATTTAAATTAAACAAAAATGGCAGAAGAGAAGAAAGCAAAAAAGATCTATACATTAGATGAGATAAAGTTTAATGAGGAGAATAAGACTATTGCTATTGTCTCATGGATTCCATTCATAGGTTTGATTATGTTGCTTGTTGAGAAGAAGGATATTTTTGTTAAATATGTTGGTGCTCAGTCTACAGTTTTATGGTTGATTTCTATGTGTAGTTTTGTTCCATTTATTGGTTGGTTAATTGGTATGATTTCTGGTCCTGTAATTTTTGTTATTATGATTATTGGAATGATTAAAGCATCAAAGGGAGAAAGATTTGATGTACCTGTTGTATCAGATCTAGCTCTTAAACTTATGGAGGTTATTTAGTTTATACATTTGTTAGGATTAAAGAGGGGAGATGTCTCCCCTTTTTTTATTTAATGTGATAGAATTGCAAAGCATGTTCGGGGAGTAGTTCAGATGGCTAGAACGCTGCGTTTGGGACGCAGAGGCCGCAGGTTCAAGTCCTGTCTCCCCGACTCCACTAAAAGCCCAATATGAAAAATATTCTTAATACTATAATCCTGTTTTGTGTAATTATAATTCTTTCTCCAACTATTACTTTTGCCCAAGAGAAACAAGCAAAAACAGAATATCTAAAAGGAAAAATCATAGAAATAGTTGAAGAGAAAGAACTACAATTTGAAGAACAAATTCAAAAATATCAAAAATTAAAAATTCAACTAAGTGGTAAATCAGAAACAGTAGAAGTAGAAAATGGTGCTTTACCATCAACACAAGTAATAGAATACAGAGTTGGAGATACAATTGAAATATCTGTAGATAAAGATTATGAAGGGAACAACATCTACTATATATTAGGTTATGTAAGAACAACTCCCATACTCATTCTCGTTATCATATTTTTAATATTGGCAATTTTAGTTGGAAGAAAAAAGAGTTTCCTTTCTATAATTGCGATGATTATTTCTTTCTTTATTATCACTAATTTCATACTTCCCAAAATTCAATCTGGTAGCAATCCTGTTGTCATAGCTATTATTGGTTGTATCTTTATGATACCAATAACATTTTATCTCTCTCACTCTTTTGAAAGAAAAACAACCATAGCTATTTTAGGAACATTCATTTCATTAATCATAACTGGGGTAATTTCATATATTTTTGTAAATTACGCACATCTAACAGGTGCTGAAACTGAAGAAGCAATGGTTCTTCAGGGTATGACAGGATCTAAATACAATTTGCAAGGAATTCTTCTCGCAGGGATTATCATAGGAACTCTTGGTGTTATGGATGATATCACAGTTTCTCAAACATCAATTGTTTTTCAGTTGAAAGATTTGAAGAATGATATCGGTAGAGGTGAATTATTTATGAGGTCTTTGCAGGTTGGTAGAGATCATATTGCATCTATGATCAATACATTGGTTCTTGTTTATGCTGGTGCTTCATTACCTTTACTTCTTATTTTCACTCACAATCCAAGACCGTTTACTGATGTTTTGAATATAGAAATGATATCTACAGAGGTTGTAAGGACTTTTGTGGGGAGTATTGGTTTGATACTTGCAGTTCCAATTACTACATACCTCGCGACAATTTTCTCAACAGAAAATAAGTAGTTACTTACTTTTTAGCCAAAACCATGACTCATAGTGTCTTAAATATTTATGAAAAAGTACTTAGTAACCTTTATGTGGCAATAGTTTACAGACGCATTCAACACCGTAAAATATCTTGAATCTAAGTTTAAATAATGTATAATCATTGTTAGTTCAACGATATAAATTTATTCAAAAAACATATGACTTGGTTAATAGTTGGTGGTGTACTACTTTTAATTGTAATTTTCCTAGTTGGTTTGTATAACAAACTTGCTAGTCAAAGAGTTGTTGTTGAAGAAGCAGCTTCTGATATAGAAACTTTCCTCAAACAAAGATATGACATGATCCCAAATCTTGTAGAGATTGTAAAAGGGTATGCAAAGCATGAGAAAGAGACATTTGCAGAAGTTACCGGTCTTAGAACAAAAGCTATGTCTGCAGGTAGTTTAGAGGAGAAGATGGAATTAGAAGGTCAATTGGAGAAAGGTTTGTCAAAGATATTTGCAATAGCTGAAAACTATCCAGAGTTAAAAGCAAATGAGAATTTCATACAGTTGCAACAAACATTAGAGAATTTAGAGAATGACATTCAGAAATCAAGAAGGTATTACAATGGTGCTGCTAGAGATTTCAATACTATGATAGTAGTATTCCCAAATAGCATAATTGCTAATATGTTTAATTTCAAGAAAGTAGCATTCTTTGAAGCAACTGAAGATGAGAAGAAGAATGTTGAGATAAAATTCTAATATCTTCTGTATGAAAAAGATAATATCTCTTGTATTTACAGTATTTGTTCTGTTGTCTAGTTTTCAGCTACCTGTTGTAGCACAGGAGGTAGAAGAGTCATCTATTTCATCAAACTCAACTGAAAGGATTACTTTGTTTGAAAGCTATATTGAACAAGATAAGAGTACAGAGATAACGATTACTGAAAAAATTCACTACTATTTTCCGACAAGTAGACATGGGATATTTAGAGAGATCCCAATATCCTACAAGGTTAAAGGTGGTTTTCAAAGACCTACTATTCTTGTAGTTAAGGATCTTAAATATTATCCTGAGGACAATCCGTATGATATCAAAGATTCATATACAAGAAGCACAGAATCTGGTTATGCTAAGCTAAAGATTGGTGACAAAGATGAGTATATATCTGGTGATTATGTTTTTGAGATAACCTACTCTTTAACTCATGCTACAAATTTTTTTGATACTCATGATGAATTGTATTTGAATATAACTGGGAATGAGTGGAATGTACCAATAGATAGAGTTGAGACAACAATTAAATTGCCTGGAGAGATTACTAAATATCTTTGTTATACGGGAAAGAATAATTTTACAGAGGAGAATTGTACAGTAATTGAAAGTCAATCAGAGACAGAGAACAAGATATCCTTTGAAGCAGATGGTCTAAAGATGTATGAAGGTTTAACAGCAGTGATTGCTATGCCCAAAGGTACACTTAAAGACACACGAGATGAACAGAAAATTCAGTTCTTACTTGCAAATATAGGTATACTTCTCCCTATTCCTGTAATTCTTTTCCTCTTTCTCTTCATTAAGAAGAATAATTACAACAAGAAGTTAACAGTAATTCCACATTACAATCCACCTAAAGATATTTACCCAACTCTAGCATCAGCAGTATTGCAAAATATAAATATTAACAAAGCTATAGCTGGAGAGATAATTCAGCTTGCAATTTCTGGATACATAACAATAGAGCAGACAGATAAAAAGAAATATATACTTCATAAAACAGAAAAAGATACGAGCGATTTAAAAACAATTCAATCAACACTATTAAATGGTTTGTTTGCTAGTAAAAATGAGATAGATATAAGTACATTGTCAACATCTTTTTACAACACAATCAATCAAATAAATACATCTTTGGGGTCTGAACAGGAAAGTAATGGTTTTTTGGATAAGAGAAATAAGAATTTTAAACAAGCACTCACTGGCATAGGGCTAGTTCTAGGAATAGGTTGTTTCTTTGCTCTAAATTTGGTTCAACAATATGCCCTTCTAGGGTGGTTTATTGGTGTAGTTGCATCTGCAGTAGCAATGGCAATTTCTTCTAACTTCGTAGACACTCGCACAGAACTAGGTAATGAAAGATATTATGAATTACTCGGATTAAAAATGTATATAAACACAGCGGAAAAGCATAGAATTGAATTCCATAATGACCCTAAAAAGTTCTCAGGTGTTTTTGAGAAGCTTTTACCGTATGCAATTATTTTTGGTTTAGAGAAGAAGTGGGCAGAAGAATTTAGTGATATATACAAGCAACCAGATTGGTATACAGGTGATTTTGATTCTTTTGATGCCTACATGCTTACAAGATCTGTTTCTAATTTAAATAGCGGTATTGGAAAAGCAGTTACAAGATCATACAGTAGTTCTCATGGTGGTTCTGGTGGAAGTGGTTTCTCAGGTGGAAGTAGTGGTGGTGGCTTTGGAGGCGGTGGCGGTGGAAGTTGGTAATTTACTTCAAATTACCAATTGATTGTATATCCTTTCATCCTTGTTCTGATATATGAATATATGTAGTATGCAAGATATTTAAGTTTAGAGAGTGCGAAATCTCTGCTGTGCATATATGTAACCTTCTCTCCTCCAAGACTTTCCTTAAAATCACCAACACCTTTCCATGGATGATTAGAATTTTCATACCCATTAGGAACAACTCCTCCAAACATATCAAAAACAGTACATCCAAGCTCTTTACCCAATTCCAAAGTTTTCCAGTAAAGCAGAGTCGTCATAATCATATTCTTCTCTCTGTACTCTGTACTAGAACATGCTTGATACAAATGCATATTTTTACCAAAAACAGTACACTGCCAAATAGATATCGGAACAGAATCAGCATAGCCTACAACCATATAGCACATACCATTCTCCTGCTGAATACTCAGCTCCCTCATCAACTGAGAAATCGGTTTATCAACATACCCTTTAAGCTTAACAGTCTCATTATGAAAATCCTCAAACAGTCCAAACATCTCTTTGCTCTTAAAAATCTTAACCTCAACGCTCTCATCTCGAAACAACTTATTAAGCCTATTTTTACGACTACTACTCAAATCACTCTTAAGCTCCTCCATACTCTTATTCAAATCCATATGCTGAGAAATCAAAGCATCAACATTATGAATAGGTGCCTTAAAAAATCCTCTCCTTCTGTAAAACCTATCCAAATTCTCATTCTCCTCTACCAATGGAGAAAACCTAAACATAAAACAACCATGCTCTTTTGCCAAATCCTTACAAAAAGTTGTAACATCCTCCATATACTCATCTGTATACTCCTTCAAAAGAGGAGAATGCTTACAATCCATAAAATTACCAAACAATTTAGAATGATAAATTGCAGCAGTAATAACCCCAATAAACTCATCTCCATCAAAAATTCCAAATCTAAAACACTTGCCACCAACCTCAATATTAAATCTAAACCTTGCACTACTATTCAAAAAAGAATACTCAGGCAAACTCTTAACATAACTATCCCACTTAACATCATCATCTATATCTTTGAAAACAATCTTCATACTCTCAATAATAATATTAAATAGGAGTTCCAACCTTATTAACTATACCACAAATCGCCAAAGCATCTTCCTCACTAACAGCAATATGAGTTGGCAAATTCAAAATATACTTACAACAATTAAGCACATTAGGATATTTCTCACTCACAAATTTTATATCCTTATACTTAGAAGGATCCATTGGGAAAATAGCAGTACTATACCACCTTCCTGTAATAACCCCTTCATTCCTTAAAGCATTCTTTACAACATTTGGATTCTTAATAAGAATAGGATATCTCAACAAACAATAATTATCATGTGGAAAAAATCTCAATCTCTTATTCAAATTCTCGCAATAAATCTTGGTAATCACCTCCCTGTGATCGTTAAATACTTTCAATTTATCAAGCTGTTCTAAAAGCAACCTCGCTTGAACATTACTCAATTTATAAATACCATCAAATTTCAATGAATCAGCTGATGCCTGTCTTCGTATCAATCCTAAAAATCTAAAAATCAGAATTTCCAACTTCCCCAAAGTAACATTCAAAAAAGGAACAATCTTTCTAAAATAATCCCTCTTTATTCTTTCCCATAAAACAATATATCTAGCATTATATATAGCCTCAGACTCTTTCACCTCATCAACTTTTCTATATTCCCTCATCGCAAAACCTTTCAACTTTTCATTGAGAATAACCAAAGCAGACCCCTGAGTACAACTAATAATCTTATCTTGTGCAAAACTAAAGAAAAGAGCATCACTATACTTTCCAACATCCGTCTTTTCATAACTATCTAAGAAAAGATGAGCACAATCCTCAATGATATATATACGAGACTGTGTATCCCTATGAGTATTAAACTCCTCTATCAAATCTGAAATCTCTTTCAGGTTTGCAATATTACCAAATGTATGTTGAACAATAACTACTCTAGTATTCTCTGTAATCCTCTCTTTTAGTTTTTCAACATCAATATTAAAATCATTACTTGAAATATCAGTAAACACAGGAGATACATTACTCCACACTATTGGAGCAACAACAGAAACACATGTAAAACCTTGAATAATAACCTCATCAATATTTTTCAATTTCAACAACTGTAAGAAAAAATAGAGAGAATCTCTACCTCTGTTAAAAAACAATGTTTTTTCATTCGGGAAAATGTTCTCAAACCTCTTTTTAAGATCAGCAAGTGAAGTATCAATATTAACATTTCTCTTTAAAAGCTCATTTGCTAATCTAAGATCACTTTCAGTTGTATTTGGTGTTGAGCTAGTAAATATCTCCATATACTAATATGTCCTTTCAAAGTGTGAATCCAATTCTGCAAGAGACATCTTCCAAATGATGGGTCTTCCATGAGGACAGCTATATGCATTCTTACATTGCTTCAACTGCTGTATTAAACTCAACATCTCCTCTCTTTCCAACTTCTGTCCACTTCTAATACTCCCATGACAAGCAATCGTTGCCAAAACATCACTCTTTCTTTCTAAAAGAGACTTTTGCAAAACTGATAAATCATCTTCCATCTCAAATATATCGGTAAATATTTTTACAAAATCAGAATTGGCAAATTCAGCAGGAACAGACTTTAATTTAACATTTTTCTCTTCAACATCAAAGATGAAACCAAGTTGTGCAAAGAAATCACTAGATTGTTCAAGAAATATCAACTCATTCTTTCCAAATGGTAAATCTACTGGTACTAGCAGGTTCTGTAAATCAATATTTCCTTCTTCTGAGTTAACCAATCTTTCAAAATTAATTCTTTCAGCAGCTGCATGCTGATCAACAATCCAACATTGTGCATTGGAATACTCTATAAATATGTATTTATTAAATATCTGAAAAATCTTAACAATCTCAGTATTCTCATCGGATACAGCAAAATCTTTGTTGACGATATTCTCTTTATAGCTATCTTCATTATCTGATTGTGATAATATTTCCTTTGAAAAAATCAAACTATCCTTTACAGATGCACTTTTATCATATACATTTCTGTAATTATAGTTATGACTACTTCCACCACTAAAAGATCTTGTTGCAGTTCCAAAAAGTGCTGATTGAGAACCCTTCTGTTGTCCACTGTCTTTATCTTTATTCAAATTCTCCCTTATAGATGAAAAATCAAACTTTTCAGAATATGTCGGTTGGAAAGAACTTTGATAATTATCAGCTGAAACATTAGAAACATTCTTGTATGACAAGGCTTTTTCTAAAGCATGCTTAACAGCCTCTTCTACAGCTAAATACACTCTGTATGGATTCTCAAAACGAACCTCCTCCTTTCTTGGGTGAACATTCACATCAACCAAATTAGGATTAATTTCAATTGACAATACAAAATCATTCTTCTGTCCTGATGGAACATACCGACTGTATCCCTCCATCACCGCTCTAATAACTCCTCTATCTACAATTGCTCTCTTGTTCAGAAATATATGTTGATTTACACTCTTTGACTTATGACTAGATGGATGTGAAATATATCCAGTAATCTTCATTCCATTACCATCAAGAAAAACTTTAATCATCTCAGGACCATTACCCTTACCAAGAACATCCTCTACTCTCTCCAGAACGATATCACCAGCTTTAGAGTCCTTTACAGCAGCAATATCATCAACTCTTTTACCATCTTTCTCCAAAACAAAATGAATATTTGGATATATCAAGTAAAACTTTCGTAGAGTATCATAGATCTTCCTATACTCAGTATTTGCACTTTTCAAATACTTCCTTCTTGCTGGAATATTGTAAAAAATATTCTCAACTCTAACAGTCGTACCAGTCTCCTTTGCCGTAGAGGTAATGTCAGACTTGCCATCTTCATTAAAAGAGATACTATTTGCAATATCCTCATTTTGAAATTTAGAATCAACCTTAACCCTTGATACCGAAGTTATCGTAGAAAGAGCCTCACCTCTAAAACCCATACTAATTAAAGTATTCAAATCCTCTATTGAAGAAATCTTGCTTGTAGTATGAGGATCAAAAATTGAGGAAATATTCTCCTTAGGAATACCGTACCCGTTATCAGATACCTCAATCATATCAATACCACCTTCCTTAATCTTAACTGATATTTTTGTAGCATCAGCATCAATACTGTTATCAACCAATTCCTTTACAATTGACGCAGGCCTTT